>JAZSGL010000075.1:0-8857 GCA_045532735.1 Paludibacteraceae bacterium
AGCGGTAGTACCGTCGATAGCGATTGGCCAGAATTGTGAGCCCTTGAGAGCTTTGCCGCCACCTTGTGTTTGGTCAGCCTCTACAAGCACAACGCAAGTCTTGGTAACACCTGCAGCAGTAGCAGAGATGATAGCATTACCTGCAGAAACTGCAGTCACAAGACCGTCAGCCACAGTAGCTACAGCTTCGTTAGAAGATGTCCATGACTCAACAGCTACATTAGCTACTAGTTGGTGGGTCTCACCTACTTTGAGGGTAACAGAAGTCTCAGTGAGCTCCAATGTCTCAGCTGGATTCTTTGGTTCGCATGCGGTAAAACCTACCAATGCGAGTACTGCAAGAGCAGTAGCAAAAATTTTGTTTGTTTTCATAATACTTAAAAATTAAGTGGTTAGTAAATTATGTTGATTTGAAATGGTTGATCAATAACCATTATTTTGTTTCATTTCTGTTGGGTTCAGCTGAATCTCCTCTTGTGGGATAGGGAAGATCTCGTGTTTGCCAGCCACAAACTCCTGAATATGCGATTGTGCCTCTTGTGTCTCGGTGGCTTTGTAGGCATCCATATGTGCTTTGAGTCCATTGCCTGCAACACCTTCCCAGCGTACGAGGTCGAACCAACGATGACCTTCCATAGCCAACTCTACGCGGCGTTCGTGGCGAAGCGTAGCGTTGTCAGCTGTAGCTACATCGGCTAATCCCACGCGTTGACGTACCTTGTTTATATACGCGCGTGCGCTAGCCTCGTCGCCAGTTCCCAGACATGCCTCTGCATACATCAATAGCACATCTGCGTAGCGGATTTGGCGGTTGTTGAGCGGACCACGGGTAGCGTGGAGTGACCATTTGCCAAAGCCACCTCCTTGGTCAGCAGGGTCGCGGTACATGCCGTACTTGTTGTTGAGATAGCGTGAGCCGAGGTAGATTTCTACAGAAGGAGTTTCAATAAGCGAATCTGCAGGGTTAAGGATCGCTACATCGCGACGGATGTCGGATGCCTCAAACTCATCATATAGGTTTTGTGTAGGGTGGTTGAATCCCCAACCGCCACCGATGAGGGATGAGCGTGAACGGGTGAGTATCTGGGTGAACGAACCAGCGGTGAAGCCGAAGCCCTCGCCGTAGTCGCCCCAAGGCACTTCCATATATTGAATTTCGAATACGGACTCTTGTCCATTCTCACCTGCGAGGGTAAAGTTGTCCTCGTAGTTAGGGCAGAGCGAATACTCGCCTGAAGCGATGATGGAGTCGCCCCATTGCTTAGCGGCTGCATAGTAGGTAGCAGCATCTTGAGTCAGCTGTTTGTTCCAATAAGGCGAAGCCATGTACAGGTTCACCTTTAGGAGCATAGCTTGTGCCGCACCCTTGGTAGCACGACCAAGATCCTCAGCTTTCATAGCGCTGCGGACTGGTAGCATATAGTTGGCCTTGGTCAGGTCTTCAAGGATGAGGTTATAGACTTGCTCTGTTGACGCGCGTGGTACACCCCAGTTATCGGAGTTATCGATCACTTCAGTCGTAATAGGTACTCCTGCAAATACGCGTACGAGGCGGAAATAGTAGTATGCGCGCAAGTAGTGTGCTTCACCCAAAAGGTTATTCTTCATAGTGGGGGTGAAGATGGAGTCCGTACCAATCTCCATTTTGGTGATATACTTGATGGCCAGGTTGCAACGCGCAATACCCTGGTATTGTGCACGATAGAAATCTAGTAGCAGGGTGTTTTGCGATGTGGTGCGCCAGTTTTCCATATCATAGGAATCCGCCATATCAGAGGTACTACCACCTCCCTTGAGTGCATCGTCGCTCACGATATCGCCGATAAACCATTCTGAGAGGTAGGTATTGTTGTATTCCCACATCAGTGGCACATAGCAGCCCGTAACATTTTGCTTGGCCGCTGCGGTCGAGGTAAAGAAGTCATTCAGCAATGTGGTTCCTGGCTCAATCTCTGTGAGATAATCACGGCATCCTGTAAATACTAGGAGCAGAGCGAATATATAATATTTCAACGTTTTCATATTTGTGAAATTTTAAAAGTTCAATATTGTTTAGAATGTAGCATTCAAACCAAATGTGAATGTGCGGCTTTGTGGGTAGTTACCATAATCTACACCCGAGCCGACCTCTGGATCATAACCAGAATACTTCGTGATGGTGAATAGGTTGCTGGCTGTGAGATAGAAGCGCAGGCGAGAGCAGCGGAACTTCTCGGTGATATTCTTTGGTAATGTATATCCTACCTGCAAGTTCTTTAGGCGGAGGTAGCTGCCATCTTCGATAAAGCGAGTAGAGTTCTCGGTGTTGGTAGGAGATCCTAATGGGTTAGGGATAGTACCATTGCGATTCTCGAGTTCCATCCAGTTAACACCTTTTGCTAACATGGATTCGCGTACCACATCGGTATAACCTACCCACACTTCGTCTGCCATATAGGTAGCAAGTGCATTGCTGGTACCATCGCCCTCTAGGCGTTCGCGCATGGCGTTGTAGATCTTGTTGCCACTGACGCCTTGGAAGAAGAGTTGGATATCCACACCATAGAAATCAGCACCAAGATTGATACCATAGGTCAATTTTGGGAACGGATTTCCGATGCATTTTTTGTCGGATTCATCTAGGATTCCATCGCCGTTTTGGTCTTTGTAGCGCGCATCACCAGCGTGTACGCCGATGGTCTCGGCTGTGTAGGTATAGAGTTGCGCGAGTGCCTCTTCGTCGGTTTGGTAGATACCCTCGTACTCATATCCCCAGAATGAGTTGAGCGCCATGCCAATATCGGTCTTGGTGCGGTCGCCCCATAGTGGTGAACCACCGTTGAGCGCGGTGAGTTCGTTGTGGACGAAGGATACATTACCACCGATATTGTAGTGGAACTTACCAATATGATGCTTGTGATCCAGTGAGATTTCCACACCCGTATTGCGGATATTACCCACATTCTTGATGAGTGAATATCGGTTGCCTACATGGGCTGGAGCGTTGACATAAAGGAGTGCATCTTTTGTATCGCGCAGGAAGTAGTCGATCGTACCGCTCAATTTGCCATTCCAGAAGGAGAAGTCGATACCTGCATCCCATTGCTCGTTGGTCTCCCATTTGCCGGCTGTATTGACTTGGGTGAGTACGGCTGCGCCACCTACCATCACTTGTGGATAACCCAGTGGGTAGCCATAGAATACCATATCGCCTGACTCCATAGTAGGAATGAACGAACTAGTAGGGATACCATCATTACCTGCTTTACCAAAGCCGACACGCAGTTTCATATTATCAATCCATGGTATCTCTTTCAACCATGCTTCCTCACTCATACGCCATGCCAAAGCTACAGATGGGAAGAATCCCCAAGGGTCTTTGGTGAAGCGAGAAGATGCATCTGCACGGAAGTTAGCCGTGATCAGATAGCGGTCTGCATACGAATAGAATGCGCGACCCAAGAAAGCCAAACGACGGCTACGACCTACTCCGTCGGAAGCAGGGAGGCGATCCTCGGTGGTATTGTTCAAATACCAGTTGCTCTCCACAGGATTGAGGATTTGTGCACCAGAACCGCCGATGCTATAGTAGTTGTACTCTTCCCAGGTCTGACCAACCATGATTGAGAAATTGTGTAAGCCAATCTTCTTTGCATAGGTAGCTGTCACCTCTTCCAGGAGCGTGCAATGGCGATCCATAGAGGAGGAGAGGAAGTTCTTCTCAGAGTAATTGTAGGATGTATAGGTGTTAGGATATGTGAAGTTGCGATTGCGAATGAGCGCATAGTCCAACGAGATACTTGGACGGATCACAAGACCTTCAACGGGTTTGATTTCTAGGTAGAAGTCGCCTACTACGCGTTCGTTCTTGCTAGATGGCTCGGAGTTGAATGCCATTTGATAGGGATTGGTGACATTCTTAAAGTTGGAACCTGCAGAATAATCGCCCGACATGTCCTTGCCATCGGCATTGATACTACCCTCTGGGTAATATACAGGATCCCATTGCGACATGGCCATGGCCGCTGTGATTACGGATGCACCCGCCGAAGACGAGTTGTGCATCGCGTTGCGACCTGCGGTGGATACAAAGGACAAGTGCTCGCCAAATGTCAACCATTCGCGTATTTTATAGTCGGAGTTTAAGCGGAGGGTAAAACGATTGTAATTAGATCCGATGATCGTACCTTCTTGACCAAAGTAGGAAGAGGAGAATGCGTAGTGTCCTTTATCACCACCACCATCAATGCTGAGGGTGTAGTTATGCATAAAGGCATTGGCATTGAATACTTCGTCTTGCCAATCGGTTTCTTGGTGCGAATAATCGAAGTTTATAGGATAATATGGCGATTTACCCAACTTATACATGCTTAACCATTCGGAGAATCCGCGTTGGTTGTAGAAGGCAATCTCCTCGGCACCATTACGCATGGCACCAATACGCAACTCGGTATCCACTTGTGCGCGAGAATCCATCAAGTCCAACTTCTTCCAGCGATTTTGGATACCCCAATAGGCGTCGAATGAGATATTCGCTTTGCCTTGTCCACCCGACTTGGTGGTGACCAGAATCACACCATTGGCACCACGAGAACCGTAGATAGCTGTTGCAGATGCATCCTTCAGGATCTCCATGGATTGGATGTCGGCAGGAGCCAAGAATCGAATATCGCCGGTGATGACACCATCTACTACGTACAAAGGGTCGTTGCCGCCGATGGCAGAACCAATACCACGGATACGAATGGTAGCCCCTTCGCCTGGCTGACCAGAATTGGTAGTGACTGTCACACCCGCAGCGCGTCCTTGCAAAGCTTGATCTAGACCTGCTACAGGTGCCTTATTGAGATCCTCTGCACTTACAGATGTCACTGCACCAGTAAGGTCGGAGCGCTTCATTGTACCATAACCGATTGCCACGACTTCGTCGAGCATCACATTATCTGGCTTCAACGTCACGGTCATAAACGCTGATGTAGCCTTCACTTCAAGCGACTTGTAACCCATGTAGGAGACTACAATAATATCTCCCTCTTTGGCATCAATAATGAAATTTCCATCAAAATCGGTAATTGTACCCACGGTTGTGCCTTTGATCATCACGTTTGCACCGATGATAGGATCAGGCTCACCTTCTGCCATTACAACACCCGAGATGGGTGCCTGTGCCAACATCCAAACAGGCAGCAGCAGAAGCAGACAAAAGAGATTAATTCGTTTCATTGCATTAGAGTTTTATATAAAAGTGCACAAAGATAATTGTTTTCGCGCACACATGCAAGAAACGAGAATATGTTTTACAACATATTTTTTAGATCTGACGTTTTATTTTTATACTACATAAATATTATATTTAGTTGATATTCAATCATATACTATATGAAGTCAATTTCACAATGATTGATAGCGTATTTTTTGTTTTTGTGTGATTTTGTGCGGCGGAATAATGCGTTTATTCTTTCGTTTGCAACTCGTGAAGATATTGTTTGAGAGATATAGATGAGTCGATTTGCATCTTATTGCGGATTCGATAACGCATCATTTCTACCGCTCTAGTAGAGATATTTAGTAGCGGAGCAATCTCTTTGCTGGATAATCCTATATGTATATATACGCATAGTCTTCGCTCCTGTTTGCTTATCCATGGATAGTGCTTCGACAGGCGAGTGATGAATTGATTATTCACGATATCAAAGTTGTCTTCAAACCGTTTCCAATTGATGGAGGTTTCTTCGTTGCGTGCTAGGCGATTCTGAAGTTGCTGAGTTTTGTTTTTAGCCTCTGCTATACGGTCATTATTCAGACAATCCACGATGCGACGGATTTCATTGAGAATATCCTCGTTCCATTCTTTACGATTTGCTTCAGAAAGGAGCATATTGCTGAGTTCTTGGCTTTTGTTGCGAAGATCGAATTGCGCTTTTTCGTTTTCGAGTTGCAGTATTCGCACTTGTTGTTGATAAATCTCTCGATTTTTTTCTTCTGCTAGTCGTTTTTTACTCTTTTGAACTTTCTTATTAATTCGCCAGGCAATCAACGATAATATACATACAAGCACTATGGCATATATCCCCTTGGCCCACCATGTTAGATAGAATGGATATTTTAGTTGAATAGGTATACTTCGGGTGATGATTTCGCCATTAAGTGTTGATAGCATCTCTATTTCTAATTGATAATCTCCACCAATTGGAAGGCCTATAAAATCACGATATGATTCTTGTTGCCAAGGAGTGAATGACTCTTCTAATGGATATAATCGAGTTCGAAATAATGGTGAATTTTCGAATGTGTTATTTCCGCTAAATTGCACTCTCAGAGCTCTATATTCAGATGGGATAATGATTGACTCAATATTATTTCGATATGATTCTCCATATATTATATGCGGTGAATCTGTTAAAGTAGAAACCCTTCTGATATAAATATTTTCTTTCCGTTCGGGTTGATGATTTGAAGAATAAATCCGATAAAATCCATCGACTCCGCCTATTACAACACCTGCATCCCTGGAGGGCATTATGTTAGAGAAACCATCAATCAATAATGATGAATTATATAATACAATGTTTTCTTTTTTCAAGGAGTGAGACATGGAGTCGTAAGCGCGAACGGCGATGCGATTATCATATATATACCAGAGATTTTTATGAATATCTTCCGTTAAATTCAAATATCTGTGTTTGCCTGCAAGATTATCAAGAATGGAGATATCTGTAGAAAATTGACCACTTGTATCAACAGTTGCGCAATATTCGTCGCTTGTGATGAGTATTCGATTTTGCCATTTCGTTAAAGAATATATGCGAGGAGCATTTGCTTGTTTGAGTATTAACTCTGAAGTTACCTTTCTAGTATTGAGATTGACGGACAATCGCTCTAATCCACGCGATGTTAAAATCCATATATTACCTAGAGCGTCTATCTCATAGTATAGTACAGTTTCATCAAATCCTTGTAGATGTTGCATTTGCCATTTTCCGTGGGTAAGCGTGAGGTAGTAGAATCCTACATATGTACCTACTATCGCTGTGGAGTCAGTTAGAGATGTCACATCCCATACGCCATCGGTACAATCTAAAGGTATCAACCGCATATCATTTATCACGAAGAGACCTCGATTGTGGCAACAGAATAGTGTCTCTCCCACCTGGCTCACTTTCCAAACCTGACCATTACTACCCTCCACTAATTCTAGCGTGCCGTCCACGGAGGATTGTACATATAGTCCCTGATTAGTGCCTAGGTACAGTTTATTCTTATGCTCATAACAGGTGTATCCTGAACCATAATCTACATATGGATCTCTGTAAAATAAGACAGGATTCGTAGTTTCTATCACATCAATCCCATTATCTAGGCCCATCCAAAGATTTTGTTGATTATCAAAGAGTAGGCTCAGTATGGTATTGTTTTGCAACCCTTCTTCTCGAGTAATAAATTCACAATTTTTGCCATTATTATCTGCTAATACTACACCACCTTGCACAGTACCAAGAGCCATCTTGTTGTGACTTATGGCAATGGTGTATAATTGATTTTTGGTGATATAACTATCGGCTTCTGTATAGAATCGGTTGATACTTTTGCCATCATATAGGTATAAGCCATGGAAATCGGTGGCAATCAGCATGCCTTCTTTTCCATAGGGTACCAAGCCACAGACCACAGAATTATGCAGTGCTTCTGCTCCGCGTAGTGCGTGCAATCTCCCACCGCTCTGCACGAAGATGTCTCTAGATGTAGCTACATATAAATTACCCTCCCAGACCAGCGATTCGTATATGATAGCACCCGGATCCAATACCTCTATATTATCTTCGGTATAGACAAAGATGTAATGCCGCGTCTGGACATATAATTTTTTGTTGTCTATTTGCAAGCGCCAAACTTCTCCAAACTGACGGTAACGCTCAGGTATGTTGGTTGATAATTGTTGGTATTTCAAACCGCCTAAACTGTCACTATAAAAAACGCCAAACTCGTCGGTTCCACCCACATATATGCTACCATCTTTATCAATGGTGGTGGCTCGAACAGCTGTTGAATTGCTGATGCCATATAAGTTCCAATGGCATCCATCCGTTTCTAGCAAACCATAATTGTTGGCCACATACATCCATCCGTTGACTTGCTCTACTATGTCCCAGTTTTGTGTGCCTGCTCTGTAGTCTTTAGGAGTGAAATGACGGATGATGGGTGACCATGATGCGTGTGTAACAGCACTCATGTTGAGCCCAATGAGGATAACTAATAGTCGTGTTCTTTTGTAAAAAATCCGTTTCATAATAGGTGGTGTTTGCTATATTCGGCTACAAAGGTAATATTTTTTTTAGAGATACACAAAAAGTATAAAAAAAATACTCCATGGAGGGCGATGCTACGACAAATAGTATAGAAAAACACCAGCCAAATGGCCGGTGTTTTTTGATAGAACTCTACTAGATGAGCTTATCGTTTATAATTCTCCCACTTGGTGTTACGCATATCGCCTGACTTGAGGAACTCCTCGTGCATAGCGAGTGCGCAGCTGAGTGTGTGAGGGGTATGTGCCTTCTTTGACATCTCCAAGTACTCGTTCAACATTGGGCGGTATTGTGGATCCACACAGTTGTTAATAATCTCGTGAGCACGTTGGATTGGGCTCTTACCACGCAAGTCAGCAATACCGTGCTCGGTGATGATGATCTTCACAGAGTGCTCGCTGTGGTCGTGGTGGCTAACCATTGGCACGAACGCCGAGATAGCACCACCCTTAGCGGTAGATGGAGTAGTATAGATGCTGATATATGCGTTGCGAGTAAAGTCGCCTGAACCACCGATACCGTTCATCATCTTGGTACCGCAAACGTGGGTAGAGTTGATGTTACCGAAGATA
>JAZSGL010000068.1:0-13368 GCA_045532735.1 Paludibacteraceae bacterium
ACAAGATCCGTTGTTTAGTTACTGGTTTGACTTGGATGAGATAGAGGTGCTGGAGCAGCATAATCTGCAATTTAGGGATGAGAGTAACGAGGAGCAGTTGTTGCCGATACTATTTGATGTGCCTGCCGAGGGCAAAGGAGAATTTATGACGACGGCACAGATCAGTGAGCGATTGGTGACATACGGCAACATCAAGAAGCCGATGGCGTTGAGCCGACTGGGCATGGTACTCGGTGCTGCTGGATACCAATCAACACGACCTAAAATAGGAGGGCGATTGATACGCGGGTGGCTTGTATATCAAAGAGATACAGATGAAATAGCAAGTCTCAAGCGGCTATTGAAGGAGTAAGGAGGTATCCAGCATATCCAGCAGAATATATAAACTCGTCCGTGCGTGTACGGGGACGAGGAAAAGAAAACAGGTGGATATGCTGGATATGGTGGATACCTAAATGCAGTTGGAGAGCAATAAACATAGAAAGCAAACAGAATATAAACCAAACAAAATTTCAGAACTATGAAATCAACTAAAAAATCTCAAAGTCCTCAAGTTCGTTTTACCCTTGCATTGAACGCCACATGGTCTGTTCTTCATGACCCAGTGCTCACCAAGATGTACACGCGCCATTGGAAGCGTTACATCAGCAAATGTGCCAAGATCATCGCACCTGGCGAGAAACTATTATCGCTCTACGGCTATGTGTGGAATGTGATGTATCGCGAGGTGTAATATTATTTTTCCGCTACCCTTGCGCTAGTTTTGCGCTAGGGGTAGCTCTACACAAACGTTTATGCACGATATTCAACGACGAAACAAAGCCATTCGAAAAAGGTTCTATGAACTATTAGGAAATGGGCGACCGATTATGTTGGCTTATGCTATGACAGGTAAAGAGTTTTACCTAAGCGAAAAACGAATAAGAGATATAATCGCACAAAGAAAATAACAAGTGTCTGAAATGGACAACAAAAAATGCAATTTATTAGTACCTTTGCACTCGTATTCGGAAGAAGATAATCGAATGCCTGTTTTGCAAAACCAGCTTTAACTAGATGTATTAACCATTAAAACCTAAGCCAAAAACTATGAGTAGATTCAAACCCATGGAGCTGATCGACAAGATGTCGGGTAAGTTCCACAGCAAATCCAAGTACTACGCCGCCGAGAAGTACGGCACCCAGTACACCGGTCTGGTAGGCGAGATCACCGTCGAACCTACTGAGAACCAAGTCGCTAACCGCGAGAAGTTCGCTACTGCCCGCGCCAATGTGGCTGCGCTCACCGAAGAGCAGATAGCCGAGTACGCAGCAGCGTTCAAGAAGAACCCGGGCAAGTACAAATCCCTGCAAGGCTACATCTTCGCTATGGAGCGCAAGAAGTTGGTGTAATCGCCGTTGGCGATTTGAGTGATGAACTATGAGTGATAAGTGATGAGTCGCTTTGCGCCGTCCTCTAAACTGCGCCTTTAGTGCCATGCCTCTCGCCGTACGCGAGTTCAACGAGCGATCGTTCGAGCCTTATAGGCGAGATAAGAATAGCCAATTGCCCATAGCCAATAGCCTATAGCCTCTAACCTAATCAGTAGCGGCTCTGCCGCTTAACCCTAAAACCTAACCCTTAACCCCCTCCCACGGCATGGAGGATTTCCGAACCAGAGTAAAACAAAACAACCATTGATTTTTATTAATTTAGGAGACTATATACATGTTGACACTATTTATTGCGTGCCGCTACATTCCATAAGATTCAGCGGACTCGCAAAGCGAGTGCTAGCGGTTGTAATTTATCACGGAGTGCCTTGTAATGGGGGCATTGCGTAATAAAAGATTAATAAGATTTCTGCCCCAACGGGGCTAGGAGATAGTTAACTGTCAACTCGTATATAGTTCCTCTTTAAAAATGATCCTTGAAATTTTGGATAATTTTTGGTCAATTTTCTACAATTTTTGTTTTAATTTTACTCGGTGTTCGATTGCCGAACACATATGGCAAAAGTAGAATATGTATTCCCTGTGGACAAGGTCCACGGACGCATCAGTAAAAACCACAAAGTAGGCTTTTCACACCGCAAAGCCACCAAACGTAACTTCACCACCGTCTATGGAGTGCGTAGCACCAAACCCGGTGCCGACGAATTGCTGCGTCGCGATAAGTTCGCAGCAGTATGCCGCTCCACCCGTGCACGACTTATCAACCCACAACAAGTACCTATCGACCAAGCAGGCTTCGCTGCGCAAAAGAAGTACGCGACCATCTGGGGATATGTCTTCCGACAAGAGTGGGATAAGTACGGCGAGGAGTAAGGCCGCGTAGGATGGTGTAGTGTGGTGTAGAATTGTGTAGTATGGTGTAGAGTGGTACCGCTGCGATACAACCCTATACCACACGACCCTACACTAAACCTCCCACGGATAGCACGGATGAGCACTAATTTTATCCATGGCAATCCGTGAAGATCCGTGAGATCCGTGGGAGAAATACATGTTGATTATGAAAAAAGTTCAATTGATATTATCAGCAAGTCTGTGCGTATTTGGAGGTCTATTATTGCTTGCGGGGTTCATTTGCCCGCCATTGGGCGAGATACATCACAGTGTACTCATCGCCTTTGGCGAGATACTCACCTTCGCCGGCTCACTAATAGGTATCGACTACCACTACCGCTACAAAGAATAATCCGTAATTATTATTTTGTTTTGCTCTCCAAATGCGGCTTTTGCTGCATTTCATTAGAGCAAAAACAAAAGATTCTCCTTGAATTGACTTTAATTGACATCTTAATTGACAATAATTGTCGTTAAATAACCCAAAAAATCATGCTAATACGATTGATTAGAAATGAGCCTAAGGGCTCCGCCATCACTGGTCGCCTCGTTATCAACGGTCGATGGTTCTGCAATACCCTCGAGCGCGTCGGCTATCATATACCCGCGCTGTGCTACCACATTGCCGTTACCATGTCACCCAAATTCCGTCGTCTCTTGCCCATCGTGCAGAATGTCCCTCGCCTGCCCATAGCCAATAGCCAATCGCCTATTGCCTATAGAAGCGGCATCCGTTTCCATCGCGGCACCAAACCCGAGCACTCCACAGGCTGCATCCTCGTCGTGGGGGATAATATGAACGACAATATCGACAACTTGCGCCCAAATCAATATTCCTTGGGCGCTCATGGAGAATATTCCTCGCCGCGGCAGGAAGTTGATTGCCGCGGAACATTGTCAAAATTGTCGTCAAAACACATCCCCGTTGGTTGTCGTACCGCTGCCGATGTGGAGAATAAATTGACCCAATTGTTATTAAACGCACAAAATGATCATGAAGAAATTATCCTTGAAGTCACGGACTTTACCCCTGGTACTGAGTATGGTTATGACCATCCTTGTGAGCCCGAGTTGCAAAAGCCATAGGTATGGTTTAGACGCCCTGCGGGCTGTGCAGGATAGTGTAGCATTGTATAGCGTTGTTCGCTCGGTGGATACCGTTGTGGTGCGGGATAGCGTGTTTGTGAGCGAACGGCAAAAAGGCGATACAATCTTCCGTGACCGCACCGAGTATCGCGACCGATGGCGCACGCAGATAATACATGATACTATAATCAAGACAGATAGTATTGTACGAGTCATAGAGCACCCACCCGAGAAATATATACCGCCATTCTACAAACATTGCACCACCGTCCTGTTTATAATATTTGCGGCAGGCATCGTGTGGATTGTTGGTAGATGGTATATTAGATTTAGATTATAATGTTTTTTCCATAGTAAAAAGGTTATTATCAAAGCCACTTCGTCGTGAGACGCGGTGGCTTTTTTTATCTTGTCTCGCCTTTACATTCTACACCTTATAGTTTTTAACATTATCACATTATAACATAAAAAAAAGAGTCGAATTTCTCCGCTTTGCTTGCGTATATCGTGAATTTTTAGTACTTTTGCAGCGAAATTGGCTTTTTAGGGCATTTGTGCGCCCTGAGCCGTAAACATTTGTAGGTTTATTAAAGCATGGAGTAGCAGTAGAGTAGTAGTGGAGTAACGATAGAGTAGTGGTTGTGTTTTAGAAGCAAAACAATTCTACTCAAATCTACTCAAATCTACACCATATTGAACAAAAATTTATCATGATTAAAATCACTTTTCCGGACGGAGGCGTCCGTGAGTACGAGAGCGGAATCACCGCTTACGAAGTAGCTGCTAGCATCAGCAGCCGTTTGGCACAAGACATCCTTGTGGCTAGTGTAAAGGCTCCTAATCAAGAGGAGTGGCAAATAGTAGAACTAAACGCACCTATCACAGACGATTGCGAGATCCGTCTCCACAAGTGGGAGGACAAAGAGGCGAAGCACGCTTTCTGGCACACCTCAAGTCACCTGATGGCAGAGGCATTGCAGGAGTTGTATCCTGGCATCCAATTCGGTATTGGTCCTGCTATTGAGAATGGTTTCTACTACGATGTGTACCCAGCAGAGGGACAAACCATCAAGGATAGCGACTTTGCTATGATCGAGCAAAAGATGGCAGAGCTTCGCGCTAAGAAAGAGCCACTCGTGAAGAAGTCTATCGCTAAGGCAGATGCATTGGCAGAGTTTGGTGCAAAAGGACAAACATATAAATGCGAGCTCATCAGCGAACTCGAGGACGGACATATCTCTACCTATACACAAGGTGCGTTTACCGACCTCTGTAAAGGTCCACACCTCGTTTCTACCGAGGCTATCAAAGCTATCAAGGTGCTCAGCTGTGCGGCTGCATACTGGCGTGGCGACGACTCTCGCCCAATGATGACCCGTATCTACGGTATCACTTTCCCTAAGAAAGCGATGCTCGACGAGTACTTGACATTGCTCGAAGAGGCAAAGAAACGCGACCACCGCAAGATCGGTAAAGAGCTCGAACTCTTTATGTTCTCCGACATGGTGGGAAAAGGTCTGCCTATCTGGCTACCAAAGGGTACTGCGCTTCGCTTGCGCCTCGAGGACTTCCTCAAGAAGATCCAAAAACGCTATGGCTATCAACAAGTAATCACTCCACATATCGGTAACAAGAACCTGTACATCACTTCTGGTCACTGGGATCACTATGGTAAGGACTCTTTCCAACCTATCACCACTCCAGAGGAAGGCGAGGTATATTTGCTCAAGCCAATGAACTGCCCTCACCACTGTACAATCTTCAAGAATACTCCTCACTCATACAAGGATCTTCCACTGCGTATTGCTGAGTTCGGTACGGTTTACCGCTACGAGCAATCAGGTGAGCTCCACGGCCTCACACGCGTGCGTTCCTTTACACAAGACGATGCGCATATTTTCTGCCGTCCTGACCAAGTGAAGAGCGAGTTTATCCGCGTGATGGAGATCATCGAGATCATCTTCAAGTCATTGGCATTTGAGAACTTTGAGGCACAAATCTCACTCCGTGACCCTAACAATACTACTAAGTATGTAGGTTCTGACGAGGTATGGGAGAAGGCTGAGCAAGCTATCATCGAGGCATGCCAAGAGAAGGGATTGCCTGCTCGCGTAGAGACTGGCGAGGCAGCATTCTATGGTCCAAAATTGGACTTCATGGTGAAGGATGCTCTTGGCCGTCGTTGGCAATTGGGTACTATCCAAGTGGACTACAACTTGCCAGAGCGCTTTGACCTGGAGTATGTAGGCGAGGATAACCAAAAGCACCGCCCTGTGATGATTCACCGTGCGCCATTCGGCAGTATGGAGCGCTTCGTGGCTGTGCTCATCGAGCATACCGCAGGTAAGTTCCCATTGTGGTTGACTCCAGACCAAGCAGTAGTATTGCCAATCTCAGAGAAGAGCAACGAGTATGCACACAAGGTGCGTGAGATGCTCGAGGCACAAGATGTACGCTGCATCGTGGACGACCGCAACGAGAAACTCGGCCGTAAGATTCGCGACAACGAACTCAAGCGTATCCCATACATGCTCATCGTAGGTGAGAAAGAGGCAGAGCTCGGACTCGTCAGCGTTCGCCAACAAGGCGCTGAGGAGAAGGGTCAGATGACCGTGCAAGAGTTTGCTGACATGATCACAGCTACCGTGAAGGAGCAGATGAATGCTTACTAACAGACCGCCCTGCGGGCTGTTAGAAGTTAGACCGCTTCGCTGTTAGACCGCCTTCGGCTGTAAGAGGTTATAGGCGAGAGGATAGAGGCGAGAGGCTAGAGATTATGAGTTGCTTACAAGTATTATTAGCGATACTATTCCCACCTTTGGCAGTGATTGACAGAGGCTGCGGATCGGTGATGATTGTGCTATTGCTCACATGCGTGGGTTGGGTACCTGGCGTGATAGCGGCATTGATAATCTTGAACAAGAACTAGGCTAGAGGCGAAAGGCTAGATATAGAAAGAGACGAGGAAAATCCTCGTCTCTTTCGGTTATATGCATATTTGTGGCGACTGCGTCGCTGTTTAGAGGACGCTTCGCTACAGTTTAGAGTTGAAAGGCGAAGGGAATATAACTCCCACGAATGGCACGGATGAGCACGGAACTACTTAACGACAAGGGA
The DNA here is from genome assembly GCA_045532735.1 of Paludibacteraceae bacterium. GTDB lineage: Bacteria > Bacteroidota > Bacteroidia > Bacteroidales > Paludibacteraceae > Colicola. The sequence goes on from JAZSGL010000068.1 coordinate 6,532, forward strand.
GACTATTTACAACAACAAAAACAACTTAATCCAACAACTATTGCGCTGGGAACGTACGGCGAAGCAGATCGTTCGAACGAATGTGAGATAAGAACACAGCGAGCGCTCAAGGAGTTATTATTTAACGACAATTTAGGTCAATTTGGTTGTCAATTAGTGTCAATTCAAGGATAAGTTTTGCTTTTGCTCTAATGAAATGCAGCTATGCCGCATTTGGAGAGCAAAACAAAATGAAAGGAACTATTATTAAAAACAAAAATTATAGAAAATTATAGTATATTATCCAAAATTATTCAACGAAATTTTGAGTAATTTTTTATAATAAATTCTAATTTTGGGAGTAAAAAAATATCCGTGACGATCCGTGAAATCAGTGGGAGATATTATTCACGTATTCAACTCCCAGGCCCGAAAAATTTGCAGGTTTGATTTTTTTTAATTACCTTTGCAGCGAATTTATACTAAATTGGCATGAAACGCATATTATTTTCACTTACCATTTTGCTTGGTTTCGTAAACTTGGCAAATGCAGTTACTCCTTCGGGAAGCTTACCTGTGATGTATATCACCACAGAGAATCATACACCTATCACTAGCAAGGAAGACTATCTTGATGCTACCTACTACCTAGATAACAAGGGCCTCAGCGGGTACGAGAACATTGGTTCGGCTGCCGAACCACTAACGATGGAGATAAAAGGCCGTGGTAACTACTCGTGGACAGGTTTTGATAAGAAGCCATACCGCATCAAATTGACCGATAAACAAGCGCTACTAGGCATGAAGAAAAGCAAACACTATACGCTGCTGGCGCATGCCGATGATAGCAACAGCAGAAAGGGCTTTATGCGCAATGCCGTAGGTTTTGAGCTGAGCAAGATGATCGGCCTAGCATGGACACCCGAGGCGAAGCCATTGGAACTAGTATTGAATGGCGATTATGTCGGTCTATACTTCCTCACAGAAAATATCCGTGTGGATAAAGATCGCGTGAACATCGTGGAGCAAGAGGACGAGGAGACCGACAGCGAGAAGATCACCGGCGGATGGCTCGTAGAGATCGACAACTATGACACCGATCCACATATCACCATCACCGAAGGTGGAGATGTCTATACGATGTGGGTGACCTATAAGACCCCAGAGGCATTGTCCCCACAACAAGAAGCATACCTGACCGAGCAGATCACCATGCTGGACAAGCTGATATATGGCGACAAGAATTCCGACGAGCTGTGGCAGCACTTGGACATGGATGCGCTGGCTAAGTTCTATATCGTGCAGGAGCTGACGGATAACTATGAGAGTTTCCACGGCAGTTGCTATCTATATAAGGAGATAGGCGCCAACGAGAAATGGCATTTTGGTCCGGTATGGGATTTTGGTAGTTCGTTCAATCGCGATAAGTCGCAGTACCTCTATGAGGGCGATGTATGGCATAACCACTGGATACCTGAGATATGTAAGTTTCCGGCTTTTATGGCGCGTGTGAAGGAGATTTGGAAGGAGTTTTATGCCAATGAGTATAACAAAATATATAGCTTTATCGACGCGCACGAGGCTCAGATATCTAAAGCTACCGTGAAAGATAAAGAGCGTTGGCCACAATACCATGGAAGCCAATCGTTGGGCACCTATATTGATCGCACCACCGAGGTGCTGCGTAAAAATGCAGCATGGCTAAATGAGCAATGGAAAGATAATAATGGCAACGGCGGTGGCGACAATGAGAATGAGGATGACAGCGCATCTACCATGGACTATATGATGGTATGGATAGGTGGCGAGGCAGTAGAGTATGCCGTAGCGAATGTAGATAGCATCACCTTTGTCAAGAAAGAGGGCATTGTGCTGAAAGCTAAGGTGCCAGCGTTCTGGGGCACGGATATCTATGTGCATGTTTGGGGCACAGAGGGCGTAGAGACGGGCGACTATAAGGCCACCAAACAAGGAGATTGGTATGTATATGCCTACCCTGGCAAGGAGATCAATATCCTATTCAAGAGTGGCATGGGTTGGAAGGGGTATAAGTATCAAACGGAAGATATTCATGCCACGAAGAGCGCATGCTACCTGTTTACGCAAGAAGGCGATCAAAAAGCCACCGTCACGGAGACGGACTGCATGGATACTTTGTAGCAGTTTAGAGGACGCTTCGCTACTGATTGATCCCACGGATTACACGGATAAGCACGGATTGATGGGAGCCAAAAATTGAACAAAATTGTAGAAAATTGAGAAAAATTATTTGGAGCTCCTTGCCCTAAAGGGCAGAAATAATCGTTCGACCAAAGGGAGATAAGAAATCTTATAAATCTTATTGCGCTTTAATCCACCCTATGACAAGGTTCTCCGAAATAGATTACCACCGCTAGCACTCGCTTTTAGCTCGTCCGCTTAATCTTAACTAATAAGGCACGGGAATATAACTCCCAGCGCTCAAGGAGTTATTATTTAACGACAATTTAGGTCAATTTGGTTGTCAATTATCGTCAATTCAAGGAAACTTCTTTTGTTGCCCAAATGAATGCAGCAAGCTACATTGGTGGGCAAGACAAAATGAAAGGAACTATTATTAAAAACAAAAATTATAGAAAATTATAGTATATTATCCAAAATTATTCAACGAAATTTTGAGTAATTTTTTATAATAAATTCTAATTTTGGGAGTATAAAAATATCCGTGACGATCAGTGAAATTAGTGGGAGATATTATTCACGTCTTCTAACTCCCACGGAGGGCACGGATAGGTGGGAGCCAAAAATAGGGTACGCGATGGCGTACCCTATTATCTTTTTATCTATCAATGAGATTATTGGATGGTTTGTCCTAAGGCATTAATCACTTGTCCGTTGTGATAGATCACGAGTTGTCCGTTGTGGATGTACTTGGTAGTTGGCTCTGCATGCTCAATGTTATCCACTGCAGTACTTTCTACGAAGGTCACCTCGCAGCTAGCTTGGAAGTCACCCAAAGTGGCAGTCACAGTATAAGTATTGGCTACAGTACTGCTGATGGCATAGTTTAAGCCATCGCTGTGGTATTTAACCGCACGGCCAGTAGGAGTATGACGCCATACGACATCCTGATCATCTGCGTTGAGCGGAGTGATGATGGCAGTGATATGTGCAGTGTCGCCCACTTCAACCGTGATATTACTTTCGCTCAAAGCGAACTCCTTGACGCGAATCTTGTGTGGTTCGGCACTGAGTTCCCAGCCTGCGATACCGTGACCAAGGCAGTACTCGTAGAGGTTAACGGTCACAGAGTCGAGACGCTCCCACCAGAAGAATGCACCTACGGATGCATTGGCGTTGTATCCACCGTCGCCCAATTGCTCTTGGGTGTACATTGGGGTTAGTTCGGCAGAAGTCATATCACGCACGGTCCATCCACCCTTGTAGTGTGCTCCAGAGGTATAGACGAACATGTCGTGGCCATTGAGCTGGAAGAGTGCGCCACCTACGGTGTTGTTGCGAGCAGGAGCAGTGGTGCCGTTAGGAGAAGTCAGGTAAGAACCCTTGTCACCATTCTTGTAGAGATGGTAGCCATTGCCACGGATTTGATAGATGAAGTGATTAGGGTTGTTGTCAATAGGAATGACATAGCCTGCGGTAGCACCTGTGAGGCTAACTGGGCAAGAGGTAGTAGAGACAAATTGTCCGTTGGCAATCTTAACGACCTCAACTGTGGTTTGTCCGTTAGGGAAGAAATAAACATATCCACCCGCAGCAGAGAAGATGTCGCCGCTAGCGGTAGGGAAGTTGGTTTGACCGTTGTTGTTGAGAGTGAAAGAGATCACATAATCGGTAGTATCATTGGGTTTGAGTACGGTCAGCTGGGTAGGTACCTTGGCATCAGGAGAGGTGTGCATGATTAGGTTGCCCGCATCGTCGCGGCAGATACCATGACGGAGGTTAGCGTATTCAATACCTGGTTCCCAGATTTTGCCTGTAGTATCAACTGCTACTACTTTGCGTGCGCTGTAGTCAGCCACATAGAATACGCCATCGATGAAGGCTGCTTCTTGCGCATTGACATAACTACCCGATTTGGTAGTAGGGAAGTTCTCTGGTAAGTTTCCAGCAGTCTCGCTAAAGTTGAAGAGCGGAGTCACATAGAGGTGATCCAGCGGAGGAGTTGGCGCGAGTGCTTCCCAATCGATATCCTCGAGTTCGGGCATGTCGGCAGGTACGAGGTAGTCGCAAGTCATGGCGGTGCAACCCAGTTCGCCATGCTTTTGGTAGTCAGCCAGGCTATTGACAGTCCAGCAAACGACTTCCATGCCAGCGTCGTGGCATTTGCGTGCCATAGCTTTGCTCAAACCGCCTGTTTGTACACTAGGATTGATGCCCCATTTCTTGCACCACTCGTAGCGTGCTTGTGTAACCTCGTAGCAGAGGAATTGGCATTGCAGTTTTGGGTAGTTGGTGCGTACATACTCCAATGATGGTTGCATGGAGGTAAGGATGCGTGCTTCTTCTACGAGTCCGTGTTTCTCGATGAGTTTGTAGAGTCCAGGGAAGCGGCTCATATCATTGCTATTGATACCTACTGCCCATTTGAGCTCGATGATAGGGAATACATTGTTCTCCTTGCAGATCTCGAGATAGCGATCTACGGTAAGGATCTTAGCGGTGTATTGTACGCCGCCGCGTGTTTGGGTAAGGGTAAGATCCTTGAGGTCAGCAAACTTGGTGTAAGGAATCTGTACATTGTGTCCCACGCGAGAGAGATCGTCGTCGTGCCAGCAGACATACTCGCCATCGCTGGTGGTCTTAACATCAATCTCTAGACCGGTATAGCCATAATGGTTGATACCATTCATCATGGCCTCTTCGGTGTTCTCTACTCCGCGATAGCTACCGCGGTGACCTGCGAAAAGAGGTTTCCAAGCATAGGCTTGGGTCAGTGTGCATACGAGGCACAAAAGAAGTAGTGTTTTTTTCATAAATGTATAGTTAATTGGTTACTGATTGATTACTAGGTAATCGGTTGTCACATATTTGCAGCCTAAGTCCTTCACGCGTTGATAATCCTCGATGCGGTTGACGGTCCAAGTGGCTACATCCTTGCTGATCTGTTTGCTTCGGAGTACGACATCCTCAGTGACGGATGTGTGTGCGACACTAAGGGTGACATCCCACTGCTGACACCAAGCATAATCCTCCTCCTGTACTTGATGGCGAAGCCATTGGCAGGTCAGTTGTGGGTAATTGGTGCGAATATACTCGATAGAGTGCTTCATGGAAGTCAGGATGACAGTCTCTTCGACCAATCCATATTTCTCAATGAGTGCGTAGAGGGCGGGGAATAGGGTCATGTCATTGTTGTTGAGTCCGATACCCCACTTGAGTTCTACGACGGGGAAGACATTATACTGCTGGCAGATAGCCAAATATTCCTCTACGGTACAGATATGGGCGGTGTAGGTGATTTCCTTGCGTGTTTGCTGGAGAGTGAGCGTCTGTAGCTGTTGCAAGGTGGTCGTTGGGATGGTGATCGTAGAATCCACGCCTACGCGCTTCAAGTCGTCATCATGCCAGCAGACGAGTTGGCTATCGACAGTGACCTTCACATCGCATTCTAGGCCTTGGTAGCCAAAATGGGTAACCCCATTGACGAATGCTTCGGCGGTATTCTCCACGCCGAGCAAACTGCCGCGGTGGCCGATAAACACGGTAGATTGATTACAAGCTTGGATAATGGTGCACAAGAGGCACAACAGTAGAATCTTGGTTTTCATGGTATAGATGAATTTATTGTGTTCGTCTGAATTCTGATAATACAATGGCCGTAGCGATCCCCACATTCAGGCTCTCGGAGGTAGGCATATCGGCGGGATACGAGGGGATGAATAGCGGATGGGTGATCAGCTGCCGCACCTGGGGCGAGATACCGTTGCCCTCGTTGCCCATAATGATGACTCCCTGGTGGCGATCAGCGATAGCATTCGCTTCGTACATATTCCTGCCTTCGAGCAAGGTGCCATAGAGCGGCAAGCCCTGTTGGTGAAGCTGTGCGAGCGTGGCAGGCAAATCCACATAATGCAACCGCACGCGCGCCAGCGCACCCATAGTAGCCTGTACGACCTTAGGATTGAAGCAATCCGCCGTATCACGCGAACAGAGAATGTCGTGAATACCGAACCAGTCACATGTGCGGATGATGGTACCTAAGTTGCCCGGATCTTGGACGCCATCTAGGGCGAGGATGAGGTTGGATAGTGGATATTGGTTATGGGCTATTGGTTTGCGAAAGACGGCGATGGTGCCTTGTGGTGTGCGTAGAGACGACATCTGCTCAATCTCTACGGGAGAGGCATTTTCTGGCGTAGCGAGCAACACCAATTGGAACGCCCCACGAAGGTCGTTGACACATTTTTCGCCCTCGGCCACAAAGACTCCTTCCGCATCGCGGTTCTTCTTTTGCTGTAGGCTTCGTACCCATTTTACCTGTGCTTTGCTAAGATGCTCACTCATGGTTTCTTGACATTACCGCGCAAAGGTACGAAAAAAAATGTGAAAATACAAAAAAAACACACTTTTTTCGCATTTTTGTATATATTTGCGGGCCATGCCCTCACATATAGCGACAAGGTTGTACCTTCGAGCCCACCTCGTCGAAAGTGGCTTGCAAATTAAAACTCACCTATGAGTTTGGGTTGCCGCACTTTCTCCTCTCCCCACAAACCCACGAGGTTTGCGGGGGCCCCAACACCATCCTATATGCAGCCCATACACAAGAAAAATGCAGTAAAAACACACTTTTTTTGCATTTTTCTTGTGTATATGCATTTTTTGTTGTACCTTTGCAGGCGATTTAGGGTAAGTCCT
>JAZSGL010000008.1:0-2839 GCA_045532735.1 Paludibacteraceae bacterium
CTTGGGCACATCCCAGCGATACATACCGTTCGCGTCGGTAAAGAGCGGATTCTCCTGAGCATATTGCTCAGCATCCCACAATACGATGTTCTCATGCTGGTCACCATAAATATCCTCTACCGTTTCCTTGTAGTAGCATGATGCCATCACACCTTCCAGACGGTTCGATGATACGCCTTCGTAGACGTAGCCGGAGGGGTCGATGAGAACATCGTCATTAGGATATCCTGAATTATAATCACCACCATCATTATCGTCATCATCTATTGGCTTACAATCAGGATTGGAATTTACCAATCCGCGAATCTCACTTTTCCGATTATTGTCATCCCTTGTATAACATTCTTTCCAATAGTCTAATCCCTTGCTAATGCCATAACTTGCAGCTGTAATCAAAAGAGAGGCACCCAAAGTCATTCCTGAAGCAGATGCACTTGCAATTCCGACACCAGTAAGACCAACTCCACCAAAAGTTTTGTATGCATATCTACGCATATAGCGTCCTTTGTAGTCTTTAGCACGCTTGATAATATCTGCTGATGCCGATTCACTACATAGTTCTCCTATCCTATCAATTAATGCATCCCAATCTTTAGCATTGCTCCAGCCATCATTGATATCAGTGCCAATCCCCCAACCACCGGCAAAAGAGCTAATTCCATTAGCAACATTTCCAAGAGTTTTAGCCATATTTGCACGCTTCAAGTAATCATCGGCTAATGCTGTAGCATTCTGCTTACTTCCTTCGCGATATAGTTGGGTAGACAAACGCTGCACCATTCTATATCTTTTATCCATATTCTTTGCATATTCTCCATATATATCCCCGGAAATACCAGCAATAAAATCAACCTCATTGTTATATTCATTCATTACCCCAATTGCACTGTTCGCAAAGCTACGCATTCCATCCGTGGTAAGAGATGGCTCCTCGAGTCGATTACTTGCATCCAAAATAATCCGATCTTTAGACACAGAGTTAACAAGTTCCACGCTAGAAGTATTTACATCAGAATTGTCTTGTACCTCCCATATCCCTTCCTGTTTTAGGTAATCACTCAGGTTATCACTCGGAGCATTTTTTTCATAAGTTATACGTAAATTCCCATCATCTGCGACAAGCGTTGTTGTCCCTGTGGGCAAAGGTTCCTCTTGGATTATTTTTTCAATAAAATCATCTAGATAAGGATAATAATCATTATAATTATCATAATCACAATTTTTTTCAATATATCCACCTACATAATAAAACCATTTCTCTTCTGAGTCATCTCCATCATCTCCAACCCAAGTTTTATTCTTCCATACAGTATATAAGTAATCCACCTCTTTCTCGATTTCTTCCAGTTCCTCCTTGCTGATTCCTAACAACGCATCTATAGAATCATTAATTTCCTTAACTCTTCCTTCATCAATAGGACTTTTTTCAAGTTCTTTGATTAATGAAGCATGTAAAGTTTCAATTAGGCTTTCATAATTATCCGAGGAAGAGATTATCTCTTGAAGTTCTGTATTATAATCTTCTATTATAGTTGCATCAAAGATTGGTTCCACAGTCGCATCAAAATCCACACTGACATTTACAGGATAAATGCCATCCCTACGATTACCCATATCAATATCAGCAGTCCATAAATCTTTTTCCTCATTGTACTCAGGATAGAGAGGTACGACTTTACCATCAGTCGTATGTATATATAATATGACATTTTGAACTACTTCAGGAGAGTTGTTGGTAAATTCCACAGTATAAGTAAACTTCTCATCAGGATAATAAACCGTCCACTTATTAGGTTTGGATGATGGATTCATAAAATCAAAAACCGACGTATATGTGTGCCCCTTACACCCATTGGCTTCTGGATTAAAATGATACATCGTCACCTTTGATACCTGAACGGCATTCATATCATACATGCACTCCTTGGCCTCCGATGTCAACTCCAGCCCCATACTGGTTATCACCTTAGCATGAATACGATGCTTAGAGAGATTGTAGGGTTTGTGCAGTTCACATGTAGCATTCCATACACCATTGGCCAGCGAGGTAGTTTCACCTATGAGCACATCATTGTCATAGATTTGAATGGTAGATTGTCCTATTGCTGTGCCGCTGACAGGAATAGTAGTCTTGGCTGATATACTTGGTACTTCAATACTCAAATCCTTTATCTTATAGTGTGCACTGCCTATCGGCTGCAACACTTCCTTGCCATCTATCGTGAATCGGGCAAAGGCTGTAGGCGCATAGCTGCCACCTTCGGTAGGGATGATGCAGAAGCGCACACGCTCCGTATAGTTATTAGATAAGGATATGATAAGGCGGTTACCCTCAAGCGTATAGGCTGCTACTGCGGCACCCACCATCACAGAGTTGTCTACAAACACGGCCGACTCGGGGATGTCGATCACCATGCTCACATTGCTCACCTTAGAGGCATACTCCTCCTTGAAGTCTATCTTGCCCGTCAGTGTCAGATAGTTGCCGGCTGTAGCCGATGTCTTGTTTACCGTAAATCGGGTGTCGCCACCAGTATAGTAGAGTTTGCTTTCGTCAAATGCAGGTACAGACTCCATCTCCACTACAGAGACTACCCCACTCTCTACCTTTACCGCATGCTTCACATAGTCGGTGCCCTCTACCAAGCCCACGGCCGATAGTTGCGCCATGTTGTAAATAGCGTTGAAGTAGTCGCTACTACCCATCGTCACCAAGGTATAGCTGCCATCGCGCAGATTGTCGAGGGTGAGCGAGCCAGAGGAGTACGAGCGCTTCTGCACCATCTCTCCTATCTCATTATATAGGATACCCACCACTGCACTGTTGGTAGTAGTCGTG
>JAZSGL010000074.1:0-23503 GCA_045532735.1 Paludibacteraceae bacterium
CCCAGTTTCTGAATCCGCTTGTACAGCATCTGCACTTGCTCCATGTCTTTGTCATTTTCATCGAACAAGTCAATATCTACCGCCAACGGTATACGCTCGCCGCGCCTTTTCGCTTGTCTATCCATCGAGATACAGGTGTTCATTGTCACGCGATACACCCATGTCTCAACCTTACTCTCATTACGAAATTTCTCAAAGCCCTGCCACAGATGAATCAATGTCTCTTGAAAGAGATCATCTATCTCATCCTTGTCTTTGGAGAACATATAGCAGATACTGTATATCGTGCTTTTCTGCTCCTTGACCAGGGCCGCAAATTCTTTTTCGGTTTGTTTCATATCTCTCGTTTGTTTTTATGCTACCTTTCCCCTGCAAATCTTAGGTGATTCTTTGGTTATTCTTAGGTGATTTATAGGTTATTCATAGGTGATTCAGCAGCCTTTCCTATAGAATCAACATACCTTGCCGCGAACTTTTTACTAACATTTACCCGTTAGACGCAGCACCTATATAATTTACTACAATATTTTTTTACTTTTTTCAAAAATTATGCAAAGATAGCCTAAAATTTGCATATTTACAAAAAAAAATGTACCTTTGCATGTTTTTAGATCAGTATTTTTTATTACACTATGACAAAGACGCGAAAAATTATCAATGATCCTGTATTCGGTTTCCTTAGTATACCTGATGGCGTACTATTCCAGATTCTGCAACATCCTTACATGCAGCGACTTAATCGCATCCGCCAATTGGGCTTAAGCTTCTTTGTCTATCCGGGTGCTATGCATAGTCGTTTTCTCCACTCCTTGGGTGCCATGCATCTTATGCACGAAGCGATTACTTCGTTGCGTGAGAAAGGTGTAGAAATATCTGATAATGAGGCCACTGCATCGATGGCCGCTATATTGCTTCATGATGTAGGACACGGACCTTTTTCCCATGTCTTCGAGGAAGCGGGCATGCTCCCCCCTGGCACCAATCACGAGGATATTAGCCTCATGATGATGTATGAGATTCGGGATTGGTTTGCTGCCAGTCAAGTGGCATCGCCTAAAGAGCGAGGTGAAGTGTCTGTCGTCATGGATATGGCTATTCGTATTTTTAAAGATGAATATCCAAAGCATTTCCTTCATCAGCTCATTTCTTCACAATTAGATGTGGATCGCCTTGACTATCTCTGCCGTGATTCATTCTTCTGTGGTGTTACCGAAGGTAGTGTCGCGAGCGCGCGCATTCTCAAAATGATGAATGTCAAGGATGGCCGCCTTGTCGTTGAGGCCAAAGGTATCTACTCGGTGGAGAAGTTTCTCGTAGCTCGTCGTTTGATGTATTGGCAGGTGTATCTCCATCATACTAGTGTGGCTGCGGAGCAACTACTTATCAAAATTCTTACCAGAGCTAAACAATTGGTTTCCAATGGAGTAGAACTTTTTTATTCACCGGCATTAGGCTACTTCTTAAATGGACTGACAGAGGATAGTTCTAGACTACTTTTTCATTACGCGCAACTAGATGATTCAGATTTACTTTCTGCCATCAAAGTGTGGAGTAAAAGCAAAGATAAGGTCTTGAGTATTCTGTGTGAATCGTTCACTAATCGCCAACTTTTCAAAGGTAAGCTTATTGATGCGCCTCTTTCCGCTACCGAATACGCCTCTCTTTGCCAACAATATGCTGAGCGTTTTGGAGTGACTCAAGAGGAGGCAACTTACTTCTTTGTTGAGCATATTTCAACTTCTAATACGTATAGCGAGAAGGGTGAAGCAATAGATATCTTGTACAAAGATGGCTCTGTGAGAGACATCGCCGATGCATCCGAAATGCTTAACATGGAAACCCTCACTTTTAAACCACAAAAGCGCTACTTATTTCTCTTGAAATAACCTTTATCGTATAATTATTCTTAAAAATGCACAAGCGATTTGCGTATGTGCATTTTTTTTTGTACTTTTGCGCACTTTTTAATAATATTGGTGTAATATGGAATTTTCAGCACAGCAAATAGCCATGCTACTTGGTGGTAAGATTGCGGGTGATGCCAATCGCAAGGTGTCGGATGTAGGACCGATTGAGTCTGCCCACGAAGGACAACTCTCTTTCCTTTGTGATGCTAAATACCTCCCTCTGCTTTCTAAAACAGGTGCAAGTGTGGTACTTATGACCGATTCCATCGCTTTTGAAGGCGAAACTAATGCTACTCTTATTCGCGTGGAAAATGCTCGCGCAGCTATGGGAGAACTACTTGCACTAGTAGCGAAAGCCATGAACCCTGCTAAACAAGGCATTGAACAACCATGTTTCGTCAGCGAAGGTGTTACTATACCTGAAGATGCCTATATCGGTGCCTTTGCGTATATAGGTAAGAATGTACAATTGGGTAAAGGTGTGCAAATCTATCCACATACTTATATAGGTGATAATGTGAAGATTGGCGATAACACTATCCTCTATTCGGGAGTAAAAGTATATTACAACTGCGTTATCGGTAAAGATTGCATTTTGCATGCAGGTGTGGTGATCGGTAGCGATGGTTTTGGATTTGAACCGGATGCTAATGGTGTGAACCAAAAACTCCCTCAAATCGGCAATGTCATCATTGAGGATGATGTTGAGATTGGTGCTAATACTACAGTTGATCGTGCCATGATGGGTTCGACTATCATACGCCGCAATGCGAAGCTAGACAATCTCGTACAAGTGGCTCATAATGTAGAGATTGGAGAGAGCACCTTCATGTGCGCTCAAGTGGGTGTAGCAGGCTCTACCAAGGTGGGTGGACATTGTATCTTGGCGGGCCAAGTGGGTGTAGCTGGTCATTTGGAGATTGCAGATAACTGTGTGTTTGGCGCACAGTCTGGTATACCAAGTAGTGTACGCAAAGCGGGTATGTACCAAGGTTCGCCTGCCATCGACGCCATGAACTGGCGCCGCAGTAGTGTAGGATTCAAACAACTACCGGAATTAATTAAGAAAATACAAGAATTAGAAAAAAGATCATAATGAAACAACATACATTAAAAGCGCCTTTTTACTTTGAAGGAAAAGGATTACATACAGGATTGCATATCCACGCTAACTTTCTCCCAGCGGAGGAAAATACAGGTATCCGCATTTGCCGTACCGATCTCGAAGGGAATCCTACATATGAGGCTATTGCCGACTATGTGACTGCCACAGAACGTGGTACGGTATTAGAACGCGGAGCATGGAAAGTATCCACTGTGGAGCATGCACTCTCTGCCCTCTATGCCATGGGTGTGGACAACTGCCTTATTGAGGTAGATGGACCAGAAATGCCGATCTTAGACGGTAGTGCGAAATATTTTATCCAATCCATTGAAAAGGTGGGTTTGCAAGAGCAAGAAACAGAGCAAAAAGTGTATGTCGTTACCGCCCCCATTGAGTATCTTTCGGAGCATGGTAATAAGATGCTTATTCTTCCATCTGATAAATACGAAGTAGAAGTAACAATATCCTATCCATCTTCTAGTTTCTTACGTGAACAAAAAGCTGAGCTCACTAATCTTTCCGAATACATTCGCGAGGTTTCTTCCGCACGCACTTTCTGCTTTGTACGTGAGATTGAGCCATTATTACGCATGGGACTGATCAAAGGAGGCGACTTGCAGAATGCCCTCGTAATTTATGAGACACCAATGTCGCAAGAGGGATTGGACTATATGACTGACAAACTTGGACAACCTCACCTAGATGCAACCAAACTTGGTTATCTCAGTCCACTTAACTACCAAAACGAGCCTGCTCGTCATAAATTATTGGATATTATAGGTGATATGTCGTTGGTGGGTTGCCGTATTCAAGGCAAGATTATAGCTCTACGACCAGGACATACTTTCAATACACAATGTGCTAAACAATTGAGAAATAAAATATTAGCGAATATATAATATGAATTACATCCATCCTGAAGCTAAGCTTCATTCTTCAGTACAAGTAGGACCTTTCACCTGCATCCATGGTGATGTAGAGATTGGTGAAGGTACCATCATTGACAACAATGTGACTATCTATGACGGTGTCCGTATTGGTAAAAATTGCCATATCTACGCTGGTGCAGTCATAGGAGGTGACCCACAAGATTTGAAATTTAAAGGGGAAAAGACATATGCTATTATTGGCGACAATACCACTATCCGCGAGTTTGTAACCATCCATCGCGGTACTGCCAGCAAAGGCAAGACTGTTGTAGGTAATAATTGTCTAATCATGGCATATTGCCATGTAGCACACGATTGTCTCTTGCATGATCATATCATCATGTCCAATGCGACCCAACTCGCAGGTGAAGTGGTTGTAGACGACTGGGCAATCATCGGCGGCGGTAGCCTTGTACACCAATTCAGCCATATTGGTGCGCATGTGATGATCCAAGGTGGCTCAAAGATAAACAAGGATGTGCCTCCATATATCATTGCTGCACGTGAACCAATATCTTATTGCGGTATCAATTCTGTTGGTTTGAATCGTCGTAAGTTTACGCAAGAGCAAATCACAGCAATACAAAATGTATATCGCCTTATGTATCTATCTGGTTTGAATGTAAGCCAAGCGGTAGAGCAAATTGAAACGACTCTGCCTCAGAGCCCTGAGCGCGATCTTATCCTCGACTTCGTCAAAGCCTCCCCACGAGGAATTGTGAGAGGATACAACTAAACAACGCTAAACAATACTACACAACGCTAAACAATACTACACTATACGTTTATGGAAATGGAAGAAAGAAGTCTCAATTTTATTGAGCAAATCGTAGAAAAAGATTTACAAGAAGGTAAAAACGACGGACGTATTCAGACGCGTTTCCCCCCTGAGCCAAACGGCTACTTGCATATCGGTCACGTAAAGGCTATCTGCATGGACTTTGGTATTGCGGAGAAATACAATGGTGTTTGCAACCTTCGTTTTGATGACACCAACCCTGTGAAAGAAGATGTAGAGTATGTTGACTCAATCCAACAAGATATTGCTTGGTTAGGTTTCAAGTGGGGTAATATCTACTACGCTTCTGACTATTTCCAACAACTCTACGACCTCGCTATCGAGTTTATCAAGCAAGGTAAAGCCTATATTGATGAACAGACAGCCGAGCAAATCGCAGAGCAAAAGGGTACACCTACCGAGCCTGGTGTGGCATCGCCATATCGTGATCGTCCAATTGATGAGAACCTTCGCCTTTTCCAAGCTATGCAAAATGGCGAGATTGAGGATGGAAAGATGGTACTCCGTGCGAAGATTGACATGGCTAATCCAAACATGCATTTCCGCGATCCTATCATGTACCGCATCATCACCACACACCCTCACCACCGTACTGGTCGCCGTTGGAATGTATATCCTATGTATGACTTTGCGCACGGTCAGTCAGATTACTTCGAGGGTGTGACACACTCTATCTGTACGCTGGAGTTCGTGGTACACCGTCCACTCTATGACTATTATATTGATCAATTTATTACAGGCGACTATCGTCCACGTCAATATGAGTTCAACCGTTTGAACATCACATATACTGTGATGTCGAAGCGTAAGATGTTGCAATTGGTAAAAGAGGGACTCGTAAGCCGATGGGATGACCCTCGTATGCCTACCGTATGCGGATTGCGTCGTCGTGGTTATACACCAGAGGCTATTCGTGCGTTCATTGACAAAATTGGTTACACCAAAGTAGAAGGTATGATTGACCTCGGCTTGCTCGAGCATACCGTTCGCGAGACATTGAAGGAGACTGCACCACGCGTTTGCGCTATCTTTGATCCTGTGAAGTTGGTTATCACCAACTATGAGGGTGAGGGTGAGACGATCGTTGCCGAGAATATCGATGGACATCCTGAGTTGGGTACCCGCGAGATGAAGTTTGCTAAGGAACTCTATATTGAGCGCGGTGATTTCCAAGAGGAAGGTGATAAGAAGTTCTTCCGTCTTAGCCCTGGTGGTCGTGAGGTTCGTCTCAAAGCAGCTTATATTATTCAAGCAACAGGCTGCGAGAAGGATGCTGAAGGTAAAATCACAACCGTATATGCAACCTATGATCCAGACTCTAAGTCAGGCACTGAGGGTGGTAACCGTAAGACCAAGTCTACAATTAACTGGGTAGAGTGCAACTCTTGCGTAGATGCAGAGGTTCGTTTGTATGACCGCCTCTTCGCTTGCGAAAACCCATCAGCAGAGGAAGGCGATTTCCGTGATCTATTGAATCCAGAGAGCTTGAAAGTGACTACATGCAAGATCGAAGGTGCATTGAAAGCAGAGATGAAGACACCTGAGGTAGTGGATGGCATAGCTAAATGCAACAACTATCAATTCCTCAAGCATGGTTACTTTGTTGTGGATCCAGATACTACTAGCGAGAAGCTTGTCTTCAACCGTACTGCTTCACTCAAGGACAATTGGCAGAAATAGTTTAGAGAACGGCAATACATGCCTATAGAACGCCCTCTGGGCTACAGTTTAGAGGCGAATGCAAATACGAACTCAAAACGGCAAACAGTATGTTCTCTGTGCGTGGAGGCGGAAATATGTCCGCCTCACGCCAGAGGAATTAGTGCGACAAACCACCTTGCAACTATTGGAAGATCAATACGGTTTTCCACATGGATTAATCGGTGTGGAAGTACCTATTGAGGTAGCTGGATTGAAAAAGCGTTGTGATGCCATTGTTTATAATCAACAGATGCGGCCGCTGATGCTCCTGGAATTTAAAGCTCCTAGTGTGCCCCTCACGCAAGAGGTCTTTGATCAGGCCGCTATCTATAATCGGTATTTGCATGTGCCTTATCTAATGCTTTGTAATGGCCAGAGGTCTATTATTGCGCAAGTGTTAGAAAAACAATATCAATTTTTACCTGCTATACCCAATTACTCTAAACTCCTAAACTTCTAAAATCTATAAAATGGAAGTAATCATCGAACTTAATGAAGCTTTGGATACTGCCACCTTCTATGGTGTAAACAATATTAATATCCTTTGTCTAAAGAACCAACATCCTGATGTTCGGGTGGTGGCGCGTGGCTATCAGGTGAAGATTATAGGTTCGCAGCCTGCTATTACCCGCTTTGAGCAAAATTTGCGCAAATGTGAGGCCTTTTGTATCAAGAATAATACCTTGACCGAGCAACATATTCTGCAATTGCTACACGGCGAGCAGCCTAATGAATTTTTGCAAGACAATCTTATTCTTCATGGTGTTAATGGTAAGTCCATTGTAGCTCGTAGTGCCAACCAACAGCGTTTGGTAGATGCATACGAAGAGAATGACTTGCTTTTTGCCATTGGCCCTGCAGGTAGTGGTAAGACATATACCGCTATTGCTCTCGCTGTTCGAGCTCTCAAGAATCGGGAAGTAAAGCGCATCATTCTCTCTCGCCCTGCGGTAGAAGCAGGGGAAAAACTGGGTTTCTTGCCAGGTGATATGAAGGAGAAGATTGACCCATACTTGCAACCACTCTATGATGCTTTGCAAGATATGATTCCAGGAGCAAAACTCAATGAATATATGGAGCGTGGTATCATACAAATTGCTCCGCTCGCTTTCATGCGCGGACGAACACTAGCGGACGCTATTGTTATATTAGATGAAGCGCAGAATACTACCACTGCCCAACTCAAGATGTTCCTCACTCGATTGGGCATCAATGGCAAGATGATAGTCACGGGAGATATGACGCAAATTGACTTACCACCAAGCCAAAAATCTGGCCTTAAAGATGCAATTGAGCGGTTAAAAGATATTCGAGGCATAGCGATGGTGGAATTTAATCAGAAGGATATTGTGCGCCACCATTTGGTGCAACATATTGTCCAAGCATATAGCAAATTTGATAACAAGTCCGCAGACTGATGAACCTGCAACAAAAATTGCCACCATTTTGGATCTGCATCCTGCTAGATACAATAGGTTTAGTTACTTATCTAATACCTGGTTGGGGAGAGTGGGTTGATATTGGTTGGGCACCTATATCAGCATTTCTCTTTTATCTATTGTTTGGTGGTAAAACAGGTGTAATAGGTGCAATCATTAATTTTATAGAAGAATCTGTACCATTTGCTGATGCTATTCCTATGTTTACTATTGGTTATTTCGTCCGTCGTAGAGAGATTTCCCAACACTCAAAAACACTAGAATCTAAACAATAATCACTACTATGTCTTCTGCGGTTGTACTTTCCGTTACTAAATATTCCGATACAGGGAGTATCGTGCATCTATATACAGCAGACCATGGTAGAATGCAGTATGTTTTTTATGGAAATAAGTATAAATCTATATTCCGTCCGTTGTCTATTATCGAATATACTATTTCCAAGAAGAATAACTCCCCTTCGCAGATGTGCGTTATATCTTCAGCCACATTTCTATACACTCCACAACGTATTCTAATTGATGTTCCACGCCAATGTGTGGCAATGTTCATAGCAGAAGTATTAGTTACTACGCTCCGTCATCCGATGAGCGATCAGCCTCTGTTTGATTGGCTATGCGACATGATTCATCATCTTGACCAAGACGATGAGATTACCAACTTGCACCTTCATTTTCTACTGGAGTACGCTACTTATTTAGGTATTGGTATAGATGATACCGAGCATCCTGATTGGTACGAGGCTCCCAGTTCTCGGGGGGAGCGCCAGCAGCGCCTCCGCCAGCTCTGCCTATACTACAGTGAACATATCGAAGACTTCCGTTCGCCTAAATCCCTAGATGTGCTGATGGAAGTGTTTGACTAGGATAGTTCGCTAGTTTTCCTCCACTTTTTGTCCTCGTAAATCGTATATTTCGTGATTGCGAAGGATGTATATCTGTCCATTGCGCAATATGTATTTCGTACTAGCTGTTTTTACAGATGGTTGTTGTACGGATGTTGGTGCTTTCACGCCATATATCTCCACTTCCCACAGTGAGGAACCATAGCCCGTGTTGCGCTGTTGGCAGATGATACGCACATAACGCGCATTTATAGGACCAGTAGGCAAACTGATATCTTGTGTACCACCCTGTGCATTGGTAGCAGTATATACGGTAGTATATTCAACACCATCGGTGGAGAGTTGTATATCAAAATGCGTAGCATATGCTGCTTCCCAATAGAGTTTCACACGATTCACCATATATTCTTTCATTAGGTCAATACTCAGCCATTCGCCGTCTTGGAAGCGTGATGACCAGCGGGTGTCTAATAGTCCGTCGGTGGCTTTGTCGCTACTGGTACCTCCGTTTTCGCTACCCGAGCAGGTGGTGGGTTTACCCAATGCTAGATTAACATCTGCGAAGTCCACTACATGGATATAGGCTGTGTCTGTAAAACCGCCTAATGAGACGATGAGTTGATGGTCGCCCAAGGTGGTGGCTTCGTAGTATTCGGTAGTTTCAATTTCGGCAATACCAAATTGATTAACTGCGGTTACGGTGAAAAGTTGTGTATCACCCAATGGTAGGGTGATATGCTTAGGTGTTACGGTGGTAGCAGTGATTAGCTCCGACTCCATAACGATGAATGTGCGCGTAGCGGTAATGTTTCCTACGTTGGCGGTGAGGCTTATCGTGCCCGTGGTAGTAGGTTGGAGGCGGTTGCCTTGTATGTTTGCGCCTTCGGCTATTAGAGTAGGTTTGCAATTCATTTCTTCTCCCAAGCGGTTGTATCCTTTTACCTCGAAGAGCACTTCCTCGTTCTGCGTCAGTGCATCACGGTTGGCATAGATAGCCAGCCCGAATAGGGTATTGTTATCGCCTGCAAGCGGCATACCATATGCCTCCAACTCATAGAGTGATGTGCCGTACTGTGTTGCGCGCGTGAGTCCCACTAATGTGATATAGCGTCCCTTCTGAGATAGTTCGATGGTTTGGACACCGCCTGAGGAGGTGTAAGGTGAAAACTGAAAACTGAAAGGTGAGAGATCGGGTATGGTATCTGTGATCAACAGGGCAAAGGAGTTGGCATAGGCTGCTTCCCATCTGAGGGTGATGTGGTCAATGAAGCAAGCTTGTTGTAGGTCGATGGTGATATACTCGTTATCCTTGTGCGCGGAGCCCCAGCGGGTAGCGAGGTTGCCGTCGTTGATGCCTGTGGGCAAGGTACCTGCATTCTCATAGCTGCTAGCGGTGACTGGCTTACCCAATGCGAGATTAGGATATGGGGGGAGTACCACTATGGTATCACGCACAGTGCGTTCGCCCTCATAAGCGATGATGTATTGCCCAGGGGTAGCAGGCGCAAAGTGATAGCTCCAGTCCACGGGGTAAGCCTCTCCATATTGGTCGGTAGCAACCACAGTGAAATCCGCCGTATTGCCTAGTGCGAGATAGTCAATAGCGGGTTGGATAGTAGCTGTAGCCATGTATGGCAATGCACCTACGCGGATAGGCAGTGCCGTTTCCAGCGATTGATAGGTAACGCGTATCTCGGTGAGTTGGGCAGTGGCAGGTGCAGTATAATGGATGATACTATCTGTGCGGAAGGTAGCGCCGTATTGGTCTAGGAAGCGGAGTACATAATCATTAGTGGATTTAGGTAGTACTACGGCTGGTCCTTCCAGACGGATTTCGGTTAATGTCGGTGAATCGGTGAAGAGGGTTAGGCGGTGAGGTGGAGCGATGAATTCCTGCCTTATTGCCCCATCGCCTTTCGCCTTAAATTGCACTGCAATTTCTTCGTTGGTGGCGTTATAGACCGCATAAGTGGTCTTGCCAGTCAGGGAGTCGGTGTAAGCCGCAGCAAGGGGGTAATTGGCTTGAATGGAATGATCTTGATGCCCATAGGCGCGGAGCGAGTGTGCCAGCAGGTAAGTAATACCGCCTGTGTCGGGGTTCTTGGCGAGGGCTTTGCCCATCTGGCGCATGCGTGTCCAGACATGGGCTGCGGAATCTGGATCGAAGAGGGCGAGATAGGAGAGGCAGACATTTCCTAATCCTGACTCATCGCCCAGTCCGCCTGTGGGTGCTTCGTAGTTGCCCACCTCTTTGGTGGCATACATCTGCGTGTAGTCCCAACGCGCAAAATCTCTATCTTGACTGAGGTAATTCTGTAGAATAGGCGAGATAGGCAACCATTGGATGGAATGCATCCAAACGGGATCACCTGAGAACCATGTCCACCAGCCGACACCCTGCATAGTGAGGTTGCAGCAGTAAGGGTGAAGGTATTTGGTGTAGTCGATATTGCGTCGTCCGCGGTCGAACCAGTATTCGGCTGTACCGCGTGCTTCAATGGTATAGCCATAGATACCTGCTTCCATAAGATCTTCATCGCCGAGGGCAGCGCCCAGCATCCATACGCCTCCCCAGCCCTGCATAGACTCAGAACTGGACTCTTGTCCATTGCCATTGCCCTCGTTGCCCATACCCCCTGCAAAGGAGTGTCCTAGATAAGGGTTGAAAGTGCGGAAGCGAGGGAAATCCTCTTGCCTATATGGATTGGCGTAGTCGAGGGCGACGAGGCGAGCCATAGGTCCGTATTGCTGGCGGAAGTCGTCGTCGAGCATGCAGAGTAGGGCAGAGGCGTAGACGAAGTATCCATAGTGGAAATGATGGTCGTTGAAGGTGTCGGAGTCATATGAGGGGTCAAATCCGACGAGTGCACCCCAACGGTCGTAATAGGCGAAATAGTATTGTGTCTCACCGGGTGTATAGGTGTACCAATCAATCAGGGTGGCACGGAGACGAGACTTGGCCAATTCATAGGTGGCAGTATCGCCTAACTGATAGGCGGTGGTCATATAGTGCGCCATCTGCGTGAGGCCCTTGCCGCCCCAATAAGTGTCGGCACCGAAGGAACCCGCCAGTGCATATTCGGCACTGAGGGTGCGCATGAGTTCGGGGTCATAGCCCTGTAATGAATCATAGGGTACGGGGAAGAAAGGTAGCATACCATGTACGGGATAGTCGATGGTGAAATCGTTGCCCTGTGCAAGGCGCATCTTTCCGCGTGGCGTGTCATAGGTAGGTGTGCAAAAAGCGATGTCGGTATGCGTGTCGTAGTAATGGTGGGGAAGGAATCCCTGCCACAGACCATTAGCTGTGGTGGGGACTATATCTTGATAGGAGATATGAAACTGTGTGCGTAGGAGCGATTGCTCGGATAGGTAATCGTAGGTAATTTGTGTATTGCGTGGGATACGGAAGGCAAAGGGTTGTAGTTGCTCGGTGGTGATTCCGTCGGTTAGGACAGCCACGGCAAGGGTGGTGGTATTGCCCTCTGTGCGTTGGAATACGGTTAATGCACTAGGGTCGGGGTTGGTGATGGTGGGTTCGGCATTGGTAAGCTCCAGCCATACGAGCGGTGAGCCCTGCATGAGGGTGATGCGTACCTCGGCATTGCCATCTTGCAGCACGAATGCAATCATATAGTCGCTCCAGTGAGAGATAAGGGCTGCTTGAGGCGAGAAGGGGCGATCGGGCGATGAGGCGATAAGGGAAATGGTGAGTGGGTCGTTCCACTTCATCTCACAACCCGTAGGTTCCCAATACGAAGGTTTAGCAATAGATATGCCTGTGGCATCTGCCCATACGAGTGCGGGGTATGCCCATAGTTTGCCTGTCCAAGGGTTGACGAGTGCGTAGGTCCACCAGTCGTTGGAAGGTAGGGGCCGATTGAGTAGGGAATCCACTGCGTAGATCTCTCGATGTTCCATTTGGTATGCCTGGCAACCGCCGTGAAGAGAAGAACGGCTCTCTTCCAGTGGAGGAAAAGAGGCGTAGGAGCCGCTGCCGATAGGTACAGGTGATTGGCTATAGGCTATGGGCAATAGGCTATTAGGCGATAAGGCGATAAGGGTAAAGGCAAGGGTAAGAAAGAGGGATTTACGCATAGGGGTGGAGGCGCTAAAGGCGCAGTGTATGGTGTAAAGTGTATGGTGTATGATGTAAAGTGTAAAGTGTAAAGGCGAGGAGAATGCGGCTTGCGCCGCAATTCTCGCCTCATCACTTATCACTCATAGTTCATAACTATCAAAGGCGCACGCCTTGAACGTTATACTTCTCTCCATCACGGATGATGATTAGTTGGCCGTTGGAGATCACTTTTGTAGCAGTGATAGGCAGTGCCAGTTCAGGGGTGGCGGTGTTGTCCGCAGCAAAACCATAGACCTCGAATTCGAATATCTTCATGCCCCACTGTGTAGCGGCCTTGGTGCTCCAGAATCGTACATAGCGAACCCCATTGCCGTGCAGGAGGTTGTCGCCATAGAGAGCTTGGGTATGGTGGTGAACTCCTGGATTGCCGATGTGATTATAGGCTGTTTGCCATGTAGTATTGTCGGCAGAGAAGTCCACATGATAATCTTGCGCGCAAGCGCCTTCGAAGACGATGGCCACCATATTGATGTCGCATGTGGTGCCAAGGTCGAGCACAAACCAAGCGTCGTAGGTGCGCGCAGAATCGGTGTCGAGAGTGCCATTA
The DNA here is from genome assembly GCA_045532735.1 of Paludibacteraceae bacterium. Taxonomy (GTDB): domain Bacteria; phylum Bacteroidota; class Bacteroidia; order Bacteroidales; family Paludibacteraceae; genus Colicola. The sequence goes on from JAZSGL010000074.1 coordinate 13,413, forward strand.
TCTGGGCAACCTTGCCACTCGGTATTGAGTATGCCGTCCACGGCGCGGAAGGCGTCGTAGCCTGTGAATGGAGTAGATTGGGCAATAATCTTATTATTGTCCTCGGTGCTAAGTGCCAAGTTTGCGCCATCGTATGCTACGACCTCAACGGCTGCTGCTTGCAGCTCACCGATGGATGCGGTGATGGATGCTTTGCCTATTTGAGATGGGGTATAGGTGTGGTTGGTGATCGTACCTGCTTCTGCAGGAGTGATGGTATAGATGACCTCTTCTGCAGGGGTGATTGCCTTGCCATGTTGGTCCTTGGCGATGATATGGATAGCTGTACTTTCGCCTACTTTCAAGAGATTGGCATCGATGGTGGCATCTAGAGTGGTGAGTACACTCTCGCCAGCGGTATATACCTCAAACTCCCAGAACGAATAGCCATATGGTGTGCCGCGCTCTTCGCCATAGAACTGAATATAGCGAGCGGTGGTGGCATCGATGGTGTGGATTTGGGAATAAGGGAAACCCTCTAATTTCTGGTCAGCTATGGTGACAACGGGTGTCCACGCTACACTATCGGTGCTAACGGAGATGGTAAACTTCTTGGCATAGGCACCTTCCCAAAGGATCTTGATGGTGTTAAAGCTGCGTGTTTGTCCAAGGTCGAGTGTCCAGATTTGTGGATCTTCTTGAGCAGACTCCCAACGAGTTCCTGGATTGCCATCAATAGCGGCTAGTGCATCACCTGTGGTAGCTACGGCAGTAGCGCCATTGGATGAGAGTGCATAGTTGACATCTAGTTCTTGTGCGAAAGCTAATAGCGTCAGACTTGAGAGAATCAAAGAGAGAAATAAGTGTTTCATAATGGTGTGTTGTTAAGCCTCTCCTAAATCCTCCCCTAAAGGGAAGGACTTTTGGAACAGGAATTTATGGTGTAGAGTTGTTTAGAATTGTGTAGAGTGGTTAGAGAGTTAGGGAGGTAGTCGGCCTCCCTAACCTAGATGAGATGATGGATTATTTCATCATTTTGCCAGTAGCATCAAACTTCACGCCATTGCGGATGATGATGATTTGGCCGTTCTCAATTTTTTTGGTTATTTGAGATTCAACCGCTACATTATCCACAGCTGTACCAGCTTCGCCGTAGAAATATACATTGTCGATGTAGCAAGTAGCAGGCATGTTCGCCCACTTGAGTTGGAAGATATTAGCGAGGTTGATACCTACGAAATCAGCGGTAAGGTTGATATCGAGGGCATTCCAACCTGGTTGCAATGCGTAAGCCTTCTCTGCCTCACCACCCCAGATAGGAGTAAAGCCAATAGAACCAGCTTCAGCTACATATACATCCATGTGAAGCATTGGGTAAGCGGTGAGGTCACCGATAGTAGTGTTGCCATTGAGTTCCCAACCAAGGTAGTTGCAAGTGCTGTAGTAGAATGCTTTGTCGCCTTCTGCGAGTTGAACTTCTTCCTCACGGGTAGTTTGTCCCCAGCCACCCATGCCGCGAGTAACGGTAGTGGTGTAAACATCTGAGTAGATAGAGAATACTTGTGCAGCATCGCGAGTAGGAGCAGGAGCAGCAGCAGGGTGCTCAACCTCAGGAGGAGCTACAGCGCCACCTACCTCTTTGATAGAGATGTCGGTGATGGTAATTTGTGCAGGTACAGCCCAACCGAAGTCGAATACGAGAATATGGTTATTGCCCTCTACACCATTTGCAGGCTCAGAGGTGTAAACGAGCTCTTCGTTAGCTGCGAGGTTGATTGTTTGATTGGCAAAAGCTACTTCAGCGTTGTCGTCCATCTTGAGTGTGACACCGCCAATTGCTGCGGTAGATTTGAATTTTACAGAGATGGTGTACTGCTTAGCAGCGCTAAAGGTAACATCGTGTTGGAGTTTTACTTGTGCTTGCCATTGGCCATAGAATTGGCTCTTGAGATCTACGGTGAGAGTGCCAGTGGTAGCATCATAAGCTGCAGAACTGTTGGTTTCTTGTGCCCAGTTAGGAGCGAAATAGGTCTCAAGAATAGAGGCTGTAGCAGGGTTGAACAACTCAGTTTGAGCCATTGCGCTGATTGCGAATAACGCAACTACGAAAATAGATAGAATCTTTTTCATACTTGTAAGAATTTAGAGGTTAATAAAATAATAATGTGTTTTATAAGCATTAATTGCTTTGTGTAGAGTTGTAGGAAGAGGTGGATAACTATCAAAAGGCAGCTTCAGCAGGTAGAGTGCTGCCCTTTGATAGTGATTAAGTGTACTACGATATCTGAATAGATTATCATGGTTGTGGAGCAGTACCTGAACTTAACAGCATGCATGCTGCATCAGGATGTAAGGTGATTTGCTCTAGTGTGGGTTTTTGATAATTTTTTTTGTTCATTGTTTTGATATTTAATAGTTAATTATTTTACACATTTACCCATAGCGTCATATACCTGTCCATTATGGAGGATGTATAGATTGCCTTGGAGAATAACCTTAGATGGCAATGTTTGAATGGTAGCGCCATCATTAACGCCAGTCTCTACTTGTGGTGCACGTTTAATAGCCACACCATACACTTCTGTATTGCCTTGTGATAGGTAGATAGTATATTCGCTTGCAGTAAGGTCCCAAACGATGGCATTATCCTTGAGCAAGTAAATAGTCTCGCCGTTTTGTGCTTCAGCCGATAAGGTGTATTCGCCAGCAGCAGGAGCATAGAGATTCAATGCTACCATAGCCTCGTTATTAGATAGAGGCGAATGAATCATACAGAGGTCTGTATTATATGCGCGAGCGAAGAGTTGTGGTACGTTTGGCGTGTTGGTCATCGTCATCTTCACAAGGTCTTTGCCAATCTCGTATGTGGCAGTAGCATCGTCGGTAGCAGTGATATAGAGACGGTCGGTATAGTTATCGTTTGAGAGATATACCTTAGCCTTTACCTCTGTAGTCTGTTGACGAGCAGGAGCATAAGATGGCTTCGAAGCATCAGCTACTGCCATAGTCATATTGTCGTTTGAAGCAGCTTGAATGAAGAATGGTGTACCTACAGTGAAGTTGGTCGCATTTGCTTCGTGTGGTTCATATGTGTATGTTTCTGGGTTGAGCACTTGTACTGCTTGTGCTACGGATCCGTATGCTAATGTTGGGTTACCTACACCGTTCCAGCCCTTGTCGGTATCTGTACCTGAACCATTGTGAGCAATAAGGGCTTTGTTGTTTGCAGCTACAACAGCACTACCGTCTGTCTTTTTGAAACGGAAGGTCTTGATGTCGCCATTAACGGTCATGATATAGAAAGTACCTGGCACGAGGTCGCCATGGTATTTCTTCCAACCATACTTGCCGTTCGCACGAATATCTCCGTGGTAATCCATGATAGCATAGTGCACTTCGTTGCTGAGTTTGTTTCCATCAGTCTTGTAGATACCATTGAGTGCATTTACTGGGAATGGTACTGTGAATGCATGCCATTGGTCGGCCGTAGCATCATTGCCTAAAGTGATGTCGATGTATGCATCGCCAATCACATCAAAGTTGCTTAATGTAGCACCAAGCAATTGTCCTGATTCACCTGCACCCATAGTGGATTGGATAACAAAATCCTTCACGATAAGTTTAGCACCATTGCTGATAGTTACCTTACCATTTTCGGTGATTGTGAGAGAAGTGTATGCGTAATCCTCTGTTATTTCGAGAGACTCAGTTACTTTTTGATGAACTTCTTTGTAGAAATATACATTGTCAATATAGCAGATAGCTGGCATTCCAGCCCATTTGAGTTGATAGATATTAGCGAGATTGATGCCTGTAAACTCGGAAGTTAGGTCAATATCAATAGAATTCCAACCTGCTTGTAGAGTATAGGTCTTCAATTCCTCAGCACCCCAGATAGGAGTAAACTGAATAGACCCAGCATTCTCTACATAAATATCCATGTGGAGGTATGGGTATGCACTAACATCACCGATAGTTTGGTCATTATTAAGCGACCAACCGAGGTAGTTGCAAATGGTATATAATAATGCTTGGTCTCCTTCTATCATATTCGCGACTTCCTCTTGAGTGGATTGTCCCCAACCACCCATAACGCGGGTAACAGTGGTTTCATACGCATCGGAGAATATTGAGAATACGTTTTCTGCTTTCCAAATAGGTTTTGGAGCAGGTTCTGGATGTGTTACTGTTGTGAATGGTACTTCAATAGGTTCTGCCTCGTTACCGTATGCATCACTTACATAAACTTGCATGGTAAATGTGCTACCTACTTGGAGGTTGGTGACTGTAATATTGGCAGTTTCGCCAGAAGCAACATTTCGAGCACCTTTTAACTCTCCACCTAACATTATCTTGTAATTCACGCTACCTGATTCATCATCGGTTGCTCTGCAAGTGAAGACCGCTGTGGTAGCTGAAGGAGAAGCTGTCGCAGTGAAATCACTTGGCGGGGTATTATCAGTGACTCTTTGAGTAGTGTAGAAATAAACATTGTTGAGCCAAAGTGTTTGATTGGGTACGTTGTCAATCTTGATTTGATTTACATTTAACCAATTAGAAACACCCTCGAAATCGTTCAGATTAATATCAATAGAATTCCACTGTCCACCTATGATAGTTTTAGTTTCACGAACTTCAGCAGCACCATGAATAGGAGTGATACCAATAGATGTATTGTTTGCACACCAAACATCCAAGTGTAGATATTCCATCTTAGAACAGTTCAAAAGAAATTCAGTTAAGCCAAAATATCCACCAGCAATAGTTACATACTTTTTACCATAAGTATCTGGTGTGTATGTTGTTGCAGAACCCCATTCACCAAAGTTGCAGTTTGCACTATATGTATCAGAATATACTGCTTGCACTTGGTTTGCTGGCCATGTAGGTGCAGTTGGTAAGGATGATGGCTCTGCTATGTAAGCGTTGGTTTTCACGGATACTGTTGCGTTGTTTTCTGATTCCAAACCCGCTAAGTCAATAGCAGTAATGGTGAATGTATAGTCGGTATTTGCAGTAAGACCAGTAACTGTGATATTGCCATCTACAGGCTCAATTGTTTGGTCGTGTGCAGGAGTTGTACTAACTACGTGGTAGCTATGTACCATTCGGTTATCAGTTGCTGTGACAGCGATAGTAGCAGTATTGTGTGATTGAGAAACAATTTCAGCTGTACCCATTACAGGTTTATCTGTATCTTCTTCGCACTTGTTAGACCAATCGAAGTGATTTTTTTGACTAAGCACTACATTGATTTGTTCTTCATTAGACAAAGAAGTTTTGAAATATAAATCCGGTCTCCACATCCACATATCTTTCCATGTTTTACCTGTACTTGGTTCAAACTCTATACTTGTTATTACACCATTTCCGTTTTCAGAGAACTCCCAACCTCCGTTTGCTATTGTTAGGGGAACATCATTAACTTGGTCGTATTCTATATCGATACCAGTAAATTTAATGCAGTTCATCGCCGTATTGGCGTTGTTGATACCTGTAATTTTCATATCTGATGTTCCCTCAATTTTGATTTGATATTTACCTGGTGTAGCTGCTTGACCAACTGTTAGGTAAACGATATGTCCTGCGTTTGTCAGTACAGGTGTTTGGCAATAGATGGTACGAATATAATCGAAGTTAGCTACAAGACTGAGAGCAGATGTAATTGTGGTTGTATAGGTGGCAGAGGTAGAAACTACTTCATCACCTTTGGTCCAATTAGCAAATACATATCCTTCATTAGGTGTTGCAGTAAATGTAACTTCTGTGTCAGAATCTACATACACTTCATCTTGTCCATTAACCTTCGCGGTACCCATAGCCGCATCGTTAACAGAGACTGTAACACGCTTTGGTCCATCGCATTTTGTACCATAAAGATAGCCGTCAAATTCGTAATTAGACCAGTCATCAGTGTTAATAGATGACTTAGCTTCAATTTGACCAGAGAAACTGATAACAGAACCAAGAGCAGGTTTATTAGCTGCGTCCTTGAGGGTCAATGTATAGGTATAGTCATCTGTTTTACCTCTATTGAAGTATGCATTAAAGTTATCTACAGAGCCATCCAAACTGAACGCGCCATTCATACCATTATTGCGGAACATGGTTTCGCCTTCATTGCCTTCAGAGGCACTAACAGTGATAACTACATTACCCGCAGCATCAGTAATCCATGTGAACAGAGGATTACAAGCGCCATTGTTTGCAGTTATGCGGTCAGCAGGTGTTTCGCAGTAATTAGAGCCAGGCAATGGAGAAGCTTGCATATTCCACGAAGCAGGGGCTGACTCCTCAGAATCGCCTTTGCCTGCACCTTTGGCAATAACTTTCACCGTATATGTACCAGCTACATATGCTGAGAAATTGATAGTGCCACCGCTAACAATATCCTGTGTATGTTTTAGGACATTGCCCAAATAAACATTCACTTCATAGGTGTCAGCTCCTTCTACTCCTTCAAATGTAAGAACACCTGCATCTGTAACTGCCACATTGGTAGGAGCATCTAAGTTGTTGCAAACACCGCCGTAGGTATAGATGAAGTCAGGAAAATCGTATTCGTTTGTACCATTAACTACCCAAGCAAGCGCATGTCCCGCTCCGATGTGCTTAATCTTTGCACCCTTAGGTAAGTTAGCAATTTTTACCAAACGCGCTTCATTGCCTGAGTAAACTTTTTCGAATGTAAAATAGTCGGAAGCTAGGGTGGTTGTTGCAAAATTATCTGTACTAACTACAAATGCTTCAATGCCACCCTCAAAACCGCCATTTCGGTAAGAGCAAGAAGTTGTGCCCACACCATTTCCCATAGTGATAACTACATCGCCATTATCCACGGTTTCCCATGAAAGTGTAATGGAAGCACCATTTTTAGTAAGTTGATTATTTGTATAGTTGCAGTACTCAGTTACAATCAAACCGTCTCCGCCACCTTCACCAGGGGTTTCGGTAGTTGTACCGTCCGCATAATAAACCCAGAAGGTGCAAGATCCACCAGCATAGTTGATAGTGACTTCTGTTTCTTTTGCAATGAAAGAAGACAAGTATAGAATCATACCAGCGCCATCAATTGCACCATTGACAGAGCAATCAGAGATACCTGCAGGAACTGTTACATAAATACCTTTTTCTTCAGCCCAACCAGGTTGTTGTACGCTAACAACTTGACTTAAACACTCGTGCAATACTTTATACTTATTATCAGAACCTGCAACCCAATCTACATCTGCCCACTTGTCAGTTACTTCCGGTTCTGGCTCTGGTTCTGGAGTAGGATCAGGAGCTTCACCACCTTCGCCACCACCTTCGGTGCCGTCCGCATAATATACCCAGAAAGTGCAAGATCCACCAGCATAGTTGATAGTGACTTCTGTTTCTTTTGCAGTGAAAGAAGACAAGTATAGAATCATACCAGCGCCATCAATTGCACCATTGACAGAGCAATCAGAGATACCTGCAGGAACTGTTACATAAATACCTTTTTCTTCAGCCCAACCTGGTTGTTGCACACTTACAACTTCATTCAAACATTCATGATAAACTTTATACTTATCACCAGAAGCAGCCACCCAACCGATAGAACTCCAATCAATAGTTACTTGCTCAGGTTCGCCACCTTCGCCAGTAGTACCTTTTGCATTATACACCCAAAAAGTGCGTGAACCACCTGCGTAATTAACAACCACCTCTGTTTCTTGGGCGGTAAAAGAAGACAAGTGCAATGCGATACCTGCCCCTTGAATAGTGTTGCTTACATTACAATCCGAAATACCTGCAGGAAATGTAGCATAAATACTTGGTTCTGAAGTAAAACCGGGTATTTGAATATTTACTACAGACATACCTTCCGCAGCAGATATTTTGTACTTATTGGCATACAGACCGCCACCGGCGCCATCGCCAAGGAACTCATAAGTACTCCAATCCACACCCGAGGCGGCGGATAGAGTCATCGCAGAAAATAGCATCGCTATTAATGCGAAAGATTTAAGTAATTGTTTTTTCATACTGTTATTATTTAAAGTTAGTATTATCTATTATATATGCCCCAAGGGGCGTTGGTTTTCGAATATTTGTCTCTCGGTTGTCACTCGGTGATCTCTCGGTCTTCTCTCGGTAATCTCTCGGCGATGTTCCAATCAGGTTCCAATGAGCTTCCAATGAGGTTCCAATGGAGATAAGGGGCAAATGAGAGGCATACTATAGGTAATTATGAATTTTGAATTATGGGTTATTAGTTATTATTTTAATGTAAATTTCGCAGGTTGACCTTCAGCGGAGTTAGGGGCAATCCAAACCTGGAATTCGCCGGGTTCTGCACTATGTGCGTATGCACCATCCGCACCTAAGGTTACACCTTCAGCCAAATGCCAGTATGCCAAGTCTTCCTCCGTCAGTTCGAAAGTAACCGTGCGCGATTCGCCAGCAGGGATAGTCACGCGTTGGAAGCCTTTGAGTTCGCGTATAGGACGAGTAAGCGAACCCACAAGGTCGCGGATATAGAGCTGAGGGACTGCTGTGGCAGTGCAGTTGCCTATGTTTTTGATAATGCAGGAAACCTGCAGTGTAGGGTGTAGGGTGTAAGGTGTAAAGTCAAGAATTGTGTCCGAGAGGACAACGGGGCCGTACTCAAAGGTAGTGTAAGTAAGGCCATAGCCGAATGGATAGAGCGGCTGATCGCCATACTCCAACCAATAGCTGGATTCGCCAATAGAGAATTGGCCTGCGCCTACAGGGATATCGTCAATCAACACAGGATGGTCGGTAGGACGGCCTGTGTTCTTCTTGTTATAATACAATGGAATCTGACCCTCTGTATTTGGGAAAGTGATAGGCAGGCGACCCGAAGGTGCCACTTTACCCATGATGAGGTTAGCCAACGCAGGACCTTGCATGGTGCCACCGTGGAAAGCATAAAGGCATGCATCCACCGCAGCAATATCATCGCCTATGCATAATGGGCGGCCCGCCATGACAGTGAGTACCACAGGTTTGCCTGTAGCCTTGAGTGCACGGAGTTGTGTCGATTGGTCGCCAGACAGATTGAGATGCGCACGGCAGCGCGCTTCGCCCGACAATATACTCTCCTCGCCACCGAAATAGAGGATGACATCGGCTTGGCGAGCTAAGCGAGTAAGGTTGGCTATGTTGCTTGGGCTTACTTCGCGTGACCAGTGCTTGCCCGTTTGCTCAATGAGGCGAATTTCACCTTGCTTCGCCAATTGGCGGAAAGCCATCAATGGGGTGATGGTCATAGAGTCCACCTTGTCGAAGCACCAAGTGCCGTTTTGGTCGTGCTGGTTGTGAGCGAGGGGTCCACAGACTAAAACCGTTGGTTTGGAGGCGATAAGGCGATGAGGCGATGAGGCGAGAGGCAGGATATTGTTGTTTTTCAACAACACAGCAGACTCTTCTGCGGCGCGTTGGGCAGCTGCAAGAGCCTCGGGAGCGAAATAGGTAGGGCTGTCCTCTATATAGCCATATGGGTTGTCAAATAGACCGAGACGGAACTTCATACGCAAGATATTGCGCACGCAAGCATCTAATTGCTTTTCGCTAATCTTGCCTTGCGCAACGAGGTCGTCGAGATACCATAGGTAAGCATTGCTTTGCATATCCATATCCACTTGTGCGTCCAGACTCTGCATAGCAGTCTGAAGGCGATCGGTGGCAAAACCATGAGCAACCATATTCATGATTGACCCCCAATCGGATACGAGCAAGCCATCGAACTGCCATTCGTCGCGAAGGATATCTACATTGAGGTGTTTGTTGCCCGAAGCAGGTACACCATTGATATCATTGAAGGCACACATGATGGAGAGGGAGCCCGCATCCAAAGCTGCCTTGAAAGGTGGCAGGTATGTTTCGCGGAGTTGCACCTCTGGAATCCATGTGGAGTTATAGTCGCGTCCGCCTTCGGATACGCTGTAGCCAGCAAAGTGCTTGACACAAGCTGCGAGGCGAACAATAGAGTCGCCACCCTGATAACCGCGTACCGCAGCAGCACCCATGACGGAAGTAAGATAAGTATCTTCGCCATACCCCTCTGCTACGCGTCCCCAACGAGGGTCACGCGCCACGTCCACCATAGGGGAGAAGGTCCAGCG
>JAZSGL010000059.1:0-13602 GCA_045532735.1 Paludibacteraceae bacterium
AACTGCTTGGTGTGGGGCATGGTGAACATCGCTTGACCTTCAACGGACGTATCGACTTTGACATCTACGCTGCCTCTACTCCTGCTTACGCCGCTGCAGGACTGTCTACTGGTACATGGGGCAATAACTTCTCTTACAATACGAGTGAAAAGTCTGAGAGCAACCGTACTCGTGTAGGAGCTCGAGGAGAATTTGTGTTTACCCCCTATTTCAAGAATGAGGACTGGTCGGCAACGATGCTGGCTCGTTACGAGATGAGCACACAGCGCAGTACCAACCAGTTTGTGCGCCAATACTCGTTGCCCGATGGTATCACTTCACCCACTGCTCCGGGTGCGCTGCCCTATGATGATAAGACTAATGGACTCAGTAGCGGCAACAGCCGTGCCAACTCACAATACCTCCTATACAATGCGCATGCCTCGTATAAGGGTATCTACAACTTGGGATTCTCACTTCGTGCCGATGGTGACTCCAAGTTTGGTCCCAAACAGAAGTGGGCCTACTTCCCTGGCGCTTCAATGCGTTACAACATCTCGGATGAGAAGTTCTTCGAGCCTATACGTGAGTATATCTCTATGCTCGGTTTGCGTGCATCGTGGGGTATAGTAGGTAAGGCTCCCGATGCTGACTACCTCTTCTATAATGCGTATAACCTGAATGCCGGTAGTTATAACGGTATGGCAGGAGCAGCTATGGACGGACTTAAACTGGACGATTTGCGTTGGGAGAAGACAACGTCTTATAACCTTGGTTTCAACTTGACATTCCTCAAGGATATCGTAGATGTGGATTTTGACTTCTACCACAAGGATACCAGGGACCTGTTGATGACCAAGGTGAGAATCCCCAGCACGACAGGTTATGCCGAGCTGGCCTATCAGAATGCGGGCAATATGACCAACGACGGTTGGGAAATGAATGTCAATGCCAGAAAATTCCTTAAGGTGGGCAAGTTCTCGGTAAGTGCAGGATTCAATATCGCACAGAACTACAATGTGATTGTCGATATGGATGAGCGTGTGCTCAACTCCATCAACTCAGATTGGAAGTTCAATGACCGCGGTACCTATCAGAATCGTATTCAGGTGGGCAATCCTCTCGGTTCGGTTTATGGATTCCGCTATAAGGGTGTATACCAGTATACCTATGACTACCTGACCAATCTGCGTACAGAGAAGAATTGGACAGCAGACGAATTTGAGGCTAACCTCAACAATATGCTTGCCGCGGGTAAGACATTCCCCGTGGTAGTGGGTGCCGATGGTAAGGTTATCATGCAGGCCAACGGACTCCCCCAGCGCATGGTATACAACTATGTGGATGGCAACCCCTCCTACTCGTTCCAGGGTGGTGATGCAATCTATGAGGATGTCAACCACGACGGACAAATCAATGCCCTTGATGTCGTGTATCTCGGCAACTGTTTGCCTAAGTTGAGCGGTGGTTTCAACATCTCGTTCGATTACGGGCGTTGGAATCTGAAGGCACGTTTCATGTATCGTTACGGAAATAAGGTTATCAACCAGGCCCGTATGACATTGGAGTCAATGTCTACAGCCTATAATCAGGCCTCTTCTGTCAACTGGCGTTGGCGTAAGGATGGTGATGAGACCTTGATGCCACGTGCTATCTATGTGTATAACGATAATTCGGCTTATAACTACCAGGGTTCAAGCCGCTATGTGGAGGATGGTTCGTTCTTACGTTTCCAGAACTTGCAGGTCGGCTATAACTTTGACCCCAAGGAGTTGAAAAAGTACGGCCTCAATCGCTTGCAGTTCTATGTGACAGCCAATAACCTCTTCTGTTGGACCCGCTACTCGGGTGTTGACCCTGAGATCTCTATTGGCGGATGGGGACAAGCTATCGATAAGTCGCAGACACCGCGTGCCAAGTCGTTCACAGCTAATATCAACATTGGATTCTAATACACACATAAGAATATGAAGAAGATAATATCAATCATAGCATCCGGTTTGCTGTTGGTATCGTGCATTGATACCGTTATCCTACCCGATGACAAGACGGTGGAAGAGGATTTCTGGCAAACAAAAAATGATGTGACCCTGATGGTCAAAGGTGCCTATTCGAAGATGGCAACCAGTGGTCTGCAGCAACGGTTGGTGGTATGGACATCACGCTCCGATGAACTGAACCTCAACTCATCGCTGAACAATAGAGACCTCAACCAGATTTACTCTGCTAATATACAGACAACGAACAGTTATGCTAATTGGAGTGACCTCTATGCAGTAATCAATGCCTGCAATCTGGTTATTGCCAAGTCGGCGGAGGTTATGGACATCGACCCCAATTATATGGAGGGTGACCATCTCAACAATGTGGCGCAGATGAAGGCCTTGCGTTCGCTCTGCTACTTCTATCTTGTGCGTGTGTTCCGTGATGTACCTCTTATACTGGAGCCATACAAAAACAGCTCGCAGGAGATGAATGTGCCTCAGATAGCACCGAGCGTGGTTATCGACCAGATTATAGCCGATTTGGAGGAGGTAAAGAACCATGCTCTTGCTACACAAGCGCTACCAGTCTCTAACTGGACCCGTTGTGGATACTTCACTCGTGACGGTATCTATGCACTGCTTGCCGATGTATACCTTTGGAAGGCATCCATCTACGGCGATGAGTATTGCTACGACAAGGTGATAGAGTATAGCAACGTCATCCGCCGAAATCGCAAGAATGCACCGGGCAATCCCAACAGCTTTGGAGCACAGACGCTTGATGATGATGGCTGGGGACTGAGTCCTGCAAGTAGCTATTATGATCAGTTGTTCAGTGAGAATGGTAATGGCCAGGAGTCACTCTTCGAACTGCAGTTCACCAACAACGAAGGCTTGTGCATCGTATATAACCGCGTAAACAACAACTCCAATGCCCAACCGCAATTCTATGCGAGCAAGCCGTATGCCAAGGTAGGAACAGGACGAACCAACTACGTATTCGACAATACAAGCCACTATATCTATGATGTGCGTGGATTTGAAAGTGTATACGACTTTAATGGAGCTGCCGAAGAGGGCTTCTTCATCCGTAAGCATGTGGGGATGAGCGGCCTGACATTTATGGGGCAGAATCCTGAATCACAGATTCGAGGTAATCGTGCATTTAATCCCTACAACCAGAACTGGGTGGTATACCGCGCTACCGATGTGATGCTAATGAAGGCTGAGGCTCTGGTGCAGAAGGCGCTCATGCAGGCTAAAGCTAATGCCGGTGTCGTAGAACAGTTGGCAGCCGTTTCTACGGTAGAGGATTCGCTCCGCTTGGCCGACCAGTTGTTCCAAATCAATCAGACCATCTCTCACTACAATGTGGAGGCTGTGCGCCAAGTACAGATTGTGAACACCCGTGCCATAAATACTTCGGAGGATGTAAAGTCACCTATCGACTCTACGAAATACGCTGTATCATCTGTCCCGTTTGACAGCATTGATGTTGCAGGATATGTAAACCGTCAGGTGAGCGCATTCAACTCGTTTGCTGCCACGGCGAGCGAACTGGAATTGCTGGTGATGGATGAGCGTGCGCGTGAACTCTGCTTCGAGGGCAAGCGCTGGTTTGATATGCTCCGTTACAACTATCGTCATGTGGATGGTGTAAATTATGGCGTTATCCTGGCTCACCAGGGAGATTATGTGAAGAACTATGATGAAATGCTTAATCTCATAGCCCGTAAGTATACATCAGGAGGTGGTAAAGGTGTAACAGCAAAGATGCCGACGGAACCCTATCTTTATATGCCTGTCATTGAGAGTGAGATGGAGGTAAATAACGCTTTGGAGCAGAATCCCGTATACTCCGATGGAGGTACAATAGAGAAGAACTAATCATGCGTCAGTAACCTATATGTTAATAGAATCGATTATGAATAAGAATATAATAAAAGTTGCTGTAGGCGTACTGCTTGGTGCGTCAGTGACACTGGCCTCGTGTAGCTGGGAGCCCGATGATTCGAGCCTATACACCTTCACTGGACAGACGATTCAGGATTTCCTGGAGGAGAACGACTCACTCTTCCATCAGTTCAATGTCATCATGAAGCGCTCGGGTTATGACCGCATGATGGACACTTACGGGCAATATACCTGTTATGCACCTCTTAGTGTGGGCGTAGATGCGTATATCGATAGCCTGTACAATGATACTTTGGCCCGTATACCTCACAATGGGTTGACGGAGAACAGTGTTGACGGCCTGTCAGAAGAGCAGTGCAAGGAGATTGCACGCTATCACTTGTCGGCTATGATGAACTCGTATGTGGAGCAGCTGAGCAATGCCAGTGGTAAGGAAATAAGTACAATGCTAAATACCCCGTTCATTTCCAAATTGGATGATGACGGTGTAGTACGTCTCAATAATGAGGCAGAGGTGACCTCGTATGATCATGAGATGACCAATGGTTATGTGCACGTCATCAACAAGGTGATACCACGCACCACACAGCGCTTGCCAGAGGTGTTGGAGAGAAATCCAGAGTTTACCATATTCTTTGAGGCGCTTGTGAAATGCGGATTGGACTCTATACTGTTGAAAGACCAAAAACTCAATGCAGACGGCTCACCCAGAACCTATCATTTGGATAACAAGGCTGCTCGTCCTGGCTATAGTGACCAAGGTCCTTTCCATGTGCCTGAGGAGTGTAAGATCAAGTATACCATCTTTGCTGAGGACAATGCTACATTTGCCAAGTATGGCATTCATGATTTCGAAAGCCTGAAGGCTAAGTGTGTAGAGTGGTATGGCAATGCAGCCGAGTGGTATGACTATCCTAACAAGGAAAGCAATCCCATCTCTACCGGCGACGACTACGAATACACCTACAATGTGGTGAACATGTTTATGCGCTACCATATCCTTAATGCAGGTATGGAGTACCGTAAGTTGGTTTACACAAAGGATGTACCCGAATCGGCCGACCATTGGAACTTTGCCTTTGGTGGTGAACCTTACGACTACTATGAGACATTGTTGCCTCATACCTTGATGAAGATATGGCAACCTTTGTATCAGAATACGGGTTCGTCAACAACAATTTGGATTAACCGTTGGCGTCAAAACAACACCTTGACAGATCAAGTAGGCACCTTTGGCAGTGATGCTACTCACCAAATTTTGCGTGAGGGGTGTATGGTACAGCGTCCACCCAAGTCGAACATTCAGACCTATAACGGATACATACATCGTATAGACCGTCCCTTGGTATATGATGCAGAGGTGCCTACGGGTGTGTTGAATGAGCGTTTGCGTATTGACATGGGTACTATGCTTCCTGAGTTGATAAATAACGATATCCGTTTTGTTACTACCACTGAGGCTGCGGCTATGAACATCTATGGTACATCTGGTGGCATGGTACGTCTTCCGTTGGACTATTTTGATAACCTGATTAGCTATAACACCAAGACTAAGCTCGCATGGTATACATTGGGCGTTTGGCGTGCATGGCAGGCCAACCAATTGTCTGGTTGGGATGAGAATGACTTTGCGTTCCGTCTGCCTCCAGTTCCAACAGGTGATTATGAGATACGTATCATCTATCCTCCTATGGCCAATGGTGGATTGCAGCAGTACTATATCGGTACTTCCAATGAACCCAGTTCGATGCGTCCGTTGGGTATTCCTATCGATGCCCGTTACCCTAACTCAAGTATAGAGGGAGACCGTCTGTCTACAGGTTATCTGCTCTCTGAGGAGTTTACCGATTATGGTGTAGCCTCTGACCTTGTGATGCGCAACCACGGCTATATGCGTGCTCCGGCAAGTTTTGCGCGTGGTACTCTCAATACTGTATTGGGCCGTATCACTACAGCGCAGGATTTGATGGATGCGGGTATCTCGGCTTGCTGCCGCTACGAGGAGGGTTATGGTACCAGTATGATGCGTAAGATTGTTAGTGTAGAACATCTGGAGCAGGGTGAAACCTACTGGATTCGTCTCAAGAACTTGCTAAGGGGATATGACCAATTGGGTTTCTCTATTGACTTTATCGAATTGGTGCCGGTAAGTGTAGTGAATAGTCAGGACTTGACCGAGGACTGGTATTGATACTATAGAATAGTAAAGAAAGGAGACTATGATTATGAAACACATCAATAAAGTAAGAATAGCGGTTGTGGCTTGTAGTGCATTGGTCGCTGTATCATGTACTGATTATCTGGACTATAATACGGTGCCTGAGGCCACAGATCCTACAGCAGACAAGACGTTGTGGGAGAATATCTCGGAGAATGAGAAATTGACAGACTTCGCTGCAGTGCTCAAACGCTTGGGCTATGATGAGGTGCTTAATGCTTCGCATACCTATACGGTATGGGCCCCTCAGAATGGTTCGTTCAGTGTGGAAGAACTGAATCAAATGGATTCAACCAAGGTAGAGCGTCAATTCTTGAAGAATGCCATTGCCGATTATGCACATCGTGAAGCAGACATCAATGATACGGTAGTGTATATGCTTAATGGTAAGTTGGTGAAATTCTCGAACAAGAATACCGATATGTTGGCTTTTGACGGGAAGGATATCCTTCCTAATGCAGCTAATCCCGCTGTATTCAACTACCCCAGTACCAATGGTCTGCTCTACATTACTTCGGCACCAGCAACTTTCCGTTATAATGGATACGAGTATCTGAGAGAGTCTGAAGATATGCCCAGTATGATGGGAGCTTATGTAGAGCATTATGAAAGCCGCGAGTTGGACGAGATAAACTCAGTGAAAGGAGCCATTATTGATGGTGTGCAGCACTACGATGACTCGGTGATTATTGTAAGCAACATACTTACTGACAGAATGCTTCGTGCGCAGCTTGACAATGAAGATAGTCTCTATACGGTGCTGATTCCGACAGATGAGGCTTGGGACAGAGCGTACGGCAAGATTATATCATACTACAACTATGTGGAGAAGATTCCTTATCAGGATTTGAGTAGCGATCAAGTGGGTCTTACACCGGGTGCTTCTTGGAATAGCAAGATGAAGAAGTTGATAAATCTGATGGATGCCTCATTGGGAAAAACAGAGGTTGTTCTTACTGCTGCTCCTGTAGGAGCTGAAATCTCAGAAACGGGGGCATATTGGTCTGACTCCATTGCAAAGCGTCTGTTGACCAACAACTTCGTATTCTCTGAGAAGAGTGGTAGGTTTAATACAAAATTCCAAACAGGACAATCATTCAAGGAGAGCGATTCTGTGTACTCTACGACGGGTAATTGGCTGAGCAATCCTACGGTGTTGGATGAGTTGACCGAAGAGGTGGTAGAACTCAGTAATGGTCATGTACGTATAATTCAGGACTTCCCATTTAGTCCCGAAGAGACTTATGCACCTGTAATCAAGTCACGCAACGTAGCTCGTGTAATTACTGCAACGGGTTATAAGTATACCAATGAAAGCATAGACCGTACGCTGCTTGATCCTAACATGTGCGTGTTGGACGATGAGGATGAAACAGCATTGCGTTATGTGAAAACCAATGTGCCTGATTTCTCAACTGCTCTTAGCGAGTTTAACTTCTACATTGACGATGTATTGTCTACTACGTATGATGTTTCATTGGTGTTGGTGCCAGCATGCATTGAAGTTCCGGATATGCCTGAATCAGAGCGTAAGCCATATAGCTTGTATGTAGACATCAACTATGCTGATTATGAGAATGGTGCATTGACATTAGTGACCAAACGTTTTGATGGAGAAACATTGGTATCAGGCAACAGCGCTCTCAGAAAGGTTGAACCGTTTACGGGTGGCAAAGATAAGGTTGATACCATCAGACTGGGACGTGTGACATTCCCCGTCTGCTATGCAGGTATCGATGCTAAGCCGAATATCAAAGTGATGTATCCGTTTAACATGATGATGGACAAGTCATGCGAAAGAAACCTCCGTATCGCCAATGTTATATTGGAACCTGTAGTGGAGGAAGAGGAAGAATAATGGCTAATATAAGAAGATGAATCAGAATATGAAAAATACAATGATAGATAGATTGCAGCGTCAGGGCCTCAGGCTCTCTCTCTGTGCTTTGGCCATGTGTTTCTGTGCAGTTGCATGGGCTCAGGATGAGTTTGGCGCAACCATAGACTCCGAATTCACAGGGTTTAAGGCTCCTCAACGCAAGGTGGTAGAGGAAAAGAATAGACTAATCTCTATCTCGGGTATCGTTATTGATGAGGTTACCAAAGCACCTATTGCAGGTGTGCGCGTACAGACATTGGGTGACAACCGCTATACAGCGATGACCAATGAGAAGGGTAGCTTTACTATTAAGGTCCCCGATTTTGCTTCGGCTCTCTATGTGGAAGCTCCTCGTTACTTGTCATTGCAAGTGGCTATACGTAGCAACGATGAGAATCAGACTGTGCAAATCAGTTTGTTGAGCAACAAGTTTAAGGAAATGTATGCCAACGAAACCGAATATACGGCAGCCAATGAATTTACCGTAAGAGGTGGTGGTGTGACTGTAGACAATGAGATACAGACCAACTTGGGAGCTGATATTCGTGCCATTAACCGATCTGGTGCACTTGATGGAGGTAATGCGTTGTTTATTCGCGGCTTGAACTCTATCAATGCAAATGCCCAACCGTTGGTGATTGTTGACGGTATAGAATGGGATATGCAGTACAACCGTGCCGTGTTGCACCAAGGACGTGCTTTCAATATGTTGGCCAATATCTCTCCTGAGGATATTGAGAAGATCCAGGTGCTTAAGAATGCTACGGCACTTTATGGTGCACGCGGAGCCAATGGCGTAATTTTGATTGAGACCAAGCGAGGTCATTCGATGGCAACACGTATTGACGCGAACATCTCGGCGGGCATCTCTTTGGAGCCGCATCAGATGACCATGATGAATGCTACACAGTATCGTAACTATGCAACGGAGATGTTGGGTACTATAGCTGCTCTCAAAAAGTCGGAGAACCGTGACGTTACTTTTAACTTCCTCAACGACGATCCCAAGAATTATTACTACATGATGTATCATAACGATACGGATTGGCAGGATGAGGTATATCGTACGGCCATTACACAGAACTATAACATCAACGTGCAAGGTGGCGATGATGTGGGTATGTATAACCTATCGGTGGGATATATTGATGCGCAGAATACCATTAAGAGTTCTGGCTTTGACCGTTTGAATGTACGTTTCAATACAGATATCTCAATCCTTGAGCGGTTGAACACCAAGTTCGACATGTCATTTACACGTGCCAACAATACGTTGTTTGATGATGGCTTCTCTTCTGACTTAGGTGCAGGTACAGTGATGTCGCCTACCAACTTGGCAATGATTAAATCTCCACTTGTAACTCCTTATCAATACAATAAGCATGTGGGTGGATTTACTCATCTGCTATCGGAGTATGACAAGTTGTTCAGCCCACTTAGCCAAAGATTGTATGGGAATGATTATTATTATTCACTTGGTAATCCGACATCTATTCTTAACAATGCGACGGGAGACAATAAGAATAAAGTGGAAAACATGCTGTTTAATGTACGTATTGCTCCTACATATACCTTTAATGAACACCTGTCGTTGACAACAGACTTTAGCTATACGCTGAACCGTAATTCACAGCGCTACTATCGCCCGTCTGAAGGTATTCCTCCTTTTCTTATCGAAGGTTTGGGTACGGTGTACAACCTTACTTCTTCGCTTTTCTCGAAGGGAACCAATGTGTTGAGTAATACCTATCTGAATTGGGAGAATAAATATGCTGCCCATTCTGTCGCTGCAATTGGTGGTTTCCGCTACAACCATTTCGCCTACGATGGTAGTGATGCCAAAACCCAGTTCCGCACTGCAGCAGATGACAAGAATCCCTATCTGACGGCAGATCCGTCAAGAGGCTATTCAAGCCTTTACGGTGCAAATGATATATGGAGAAATATCCAATGGTATGCATCGGGTGACTATAATTATGCTAACCGCTATTTTGCTACACTGTCGCTTTTGGCTGAGGCCAACAGCCGTTTTGGTGCCAATGCGGATGGTAGCATACGCGCATTCGGAGTACCTTGGGCTATATTCCCCAGTGTACAACTTGGTTGGGTACTGACTAATGAGAAATGGTTCCCCAAGAACTCTGCTATAAACTATTTGCGTGTGAGTGCAGGATGGGACATGAGTGGTAACGATGACATTTCCAACTATGCTGCTCGTACCTCGTTCTCTTCTGTACGTTACAACTACAATGCAATTGGTATGCAAATGACTAATATTGGTAACGACAAGATTAAGTGGGAAACTACATCAAAGTGGAATGCGGGCATTGAAGCCAACATGTTGAATAATCGCTTGTCTGTGGCTGCTGATTTCTATTATCATAATACAAAAGACCTGCTCACTTATAAGACATTCAGTACGCCGATATCTGGTATCAATCAGTATTGGAGCAATGGAGGTTCGTTGGTGAACAAGGGAGTTGAGGTGATGTTGTCTGGAAAACCCTTGGCTACCCGAAACCTTACCTTAGAGTTGGGAGCAAGTGTTGGACATTATATCAATGAGGTCACTTCGCTTCCGCAGCGCGCATTTGCTGATGGTGTAAAGACATTCAACGGTAGCGATTACTGCAATTCAGTTTATGGAGAAAACAATATTCTTGTGTCTGTAGGCAATCCTATTGGGGTGTTCTATGGATACGAAACTTCAGGGGTGTTCTCAACTGATGCCGAGGCTAAAGAGGCAGGTAAGGAAGGCTATCTCTATATGTTGAATGTGGCAGGAAATAAACAAAACTTTACTGCTGGCGATGTACATTTTGTAGATCAGAACGGAGATGGCTGTATTGATGAGAATGATAAAGTCATTCTCGGAAATCCTAACCCTGATTTCTATGGCAACATCTTTGCTGCACTCAATTGGAAAAATTTCACTCTGGACATGGGCTTCAACTTTAGTGTGGGCAATGATGTATATAATTACCAGCGTAGCATCGTCAATTCTGGCTCTACATTCTACAATCAGCAGGTTGCTGAAGTAGGCCACTGGCGCTATGAAGGTCATGAAGCTACATTGCCTAAGTTGGCATATGGTGACCCTATGGGCAACAATCGTTTCTCTGATCGTTGGATTGAGGATGGATCGTATCTTCGCCTGAAAAATGTGCGTATGTCCTATCGAATACCCGTGCCAGAGTCGTGGACATCATGGCTACAAAGCATGTCGGTATGGGGCGAAGCGCAAAATGTGTTTACGCTTACTAGATATACTGGCAATGATCCAGAGTTCAGCATTGGCAACAGTGTGATGTATCAAGGTATTGATTGCGGTAATCTAGCTCAAAGCCGTGCATTTGTAGTGGGTTTGAAGATTAACTTGTAATAAAGTGTAATTATTATATAACATGATTATATGAAAAAGATAGTATATTCAATCATTGTAATGTTTGGTCTCTTCGTTACGACATCGTGCGAGGATATGCTCATGACGGGCAATGATAGTATGGTCGTTGAACCTGAATTGGATTCTAAAACCGACTCTGTGTTTTATGCGTTGGGTATTGCCCAGGCCATGCAGCAGTTGGCAGACCAATATTTCTTTATTGGAGAGATGCGTGGCGAGTTGGTGACCACGACAGAGCATACCGATAAGAATCTTCGTCAGTTGGCAGACTATTCGGCCACTACTGCCAATAAGTATGATAGTGCATACGTGTATTATAAGGTAATCAACAACTGCAACTATTATCTAAAGCATCGTGACAAGGACCTGACCACTGGTGCCGATAATGTGGTGATCAACGAATATGCTGCTGTCGAGGCTTGGCGTGCATGGGCCTACCTGCAGCTGGCTCGTACGTATGGCGGTAATGAGAGGGGCGTGCCTTTCTACACAGAGCCTCTGACATCTATCTCGCAGATAGAGGAGACCGAGTTCCCTGAGTTCACTCTGTCTCAGATTGTGGATTCGCTGGCTCCCTCATTGGCAAAGTATTCAGGCCTGCAAGTGCCGAGCTTTGGAACAAACTCCTATTCGGTGGGCAATCCCAACTGGAATCCTAACGCAGCGAAGAATATCAATCCCGAGCTGATTTTCGTTCCCGTGGATGTGATCCTTGGCGAGATGTACTTGGAAGACGGACAATGGCTCAAGGCCGCTCAGCACTATTGCAAATACTTGTGCGACAATAAGCTGACCTCGGATGACTATACAGTGTTCCGCTACTTCTGGGCAGCTAATCTCAACCTTGATTGGTTTGCAGCTGACTGGGAACCATCATATAATCTTTTAGTGGATGGCTATACTCAGATTTATGAAAATCTCGCTTCTCCAAGGGATGTGTTGACCTATATTCCCATGGCTGTGAGTTCGCAGCGTGGCCAGACCACAAATATTCCGTTAGCATTTGGCTATGATTACTATTCGACAGACGTATCCACTGTTTGTCCGCGTGCAGATGAAGTACAGATTGCCCCTTCGGACACCTACTATGCGCTTACCGAGGCTTGTGACTTCTATTACTTCCCGAAGAACATGAATGGAACGACCTTGGAGCCTAATCCCAATGCTGTGAAGGCTTGCAAGATGGGTGATGGACGTGCCGTTTATGCAGACGATGATGGTAGTTCTTATCGTGACCGTGCCATCTTGAATCGCGATGCGTCAGACTCAACCAAGGTATACATCGGTAAGATGAAGAATGCCAATGTGTATCTGTTCCGCACCTCTACGGTTTATTTGCACTTGGCAGAGGCGCTCAATCGTTTGGGACATCCCGATGCAGCATTTGCTATCTTACGTAATGGTGTCTCTACCTATTTGGAGCAGTTGGTACCTGGTGCAGGTGGTGTAAATGCCCCCTACCAATATATGACACAAGCATCGGTTGACTTATTGACAAACGAAGTGCCTTTCCTTAGTGAAGAGAATCGTACTGTATTCGTTCCAGAGAATACATACGGAATTCATCATCATGGTGGTGGATTTGCCAATGCAAAAGGTGTTGAGAACAATATGGGTGTAAAGGGTTCGCAGGCTACAGCAGTAGGTTCAAAGAACAATCTTCTTTATCTTCCTGCTCCCATTATCGGTGCTAAGATGCAGGAGATTTCCGATCGTTTCAATGTTCAGGTGGGTACTACTAAGCAGGACTCAATCAATGCTATGGAGGATATCCTTTGCGATGAGTATGCCAAGGAGTTTGCTTTCGAGGGTGTCCGCTTCTATGATCTTCAGCGTATTGCCCGTCATAAGAATGAGGCTGGACTCTATGGCTCGGACTTTGGAACCAAATGGTTTGCTGATAAGTTGAAGAACAATAATCCACAAACCAACCTGATGGACCCCAAGAATTGGTATCTGCCGTTACAATAACTTATATACCTCGCTTTTGTAAGCGGGGTATTTTGTACAAATAGACAAATAATTATGGCAGAAAACTTGCAGAGATAAAGAAAATCCTCTATCTTTGCACCGCTTTTCCGAAAGGAGGCACACTTGAGGATTGTCCTATGGTGTAATGGTAGCACAACAGGTTTTGGTTCTGTTTGTCTTGGTTCGAATCCAGGTAGGACAACTTCAAAAAAGATTTAAGGGTTAGTGAAGAAAGAGATATCTGCAGATATCT
>JAZSGL010000083.1:0-36257 GCA_045532735.1 Paludibacteraceae bacterium
CACACATTGTTTTCCTTGCCGCTCGAGGGAGTTGATTCGAGCGGAATGTTGTTGAAAAAAATGTTGTTGATGTTGTTGGATTAAAGTAGCTCCTGTTGTCTTAACTTGTGAGGTCAACTTGTATATACTTCCTTAATTGACGTTTTAATAAGTCCAAGTACTACCAAAAACTATGAAATGGGAAAGATATATGCTCTGTCGGTAAATTGAGTGGCATTATGCGTGATGTTGCCACTATTCGATTGATATTGTGTGCGATACTGCTCGCTTGGTATCGTAATGCAGCATGCAAATCCTCTACATGTGTACGCACTTGCCACGACGAAGAAATGCGTTCCTGACGGCGTGTGCGCAAGCGATTATCTTCGCTGCGTGTACCTATTTGATGCGGTGTGAGCGCATCCGTCCAATCGTATTGCAGTTGCAGTCGTTTGGCATAGTCTTCCAATGTGTTGTGCAATGCGGAGGGCATACTGCTCTCGCTTGCCGATGGGCAAGAAGCAGCTGCTTGCACATGCATATCGGATCTCTGCCATGAGGCATAGAGTCCGATTACCAACAAGAGCAATATGTAGCGCAATTCTCTCACTACGAAATATTATTTCGTTTTATGCTGCAAAGGTAGCAAAAATTATGCACATCTCCATACTGTTCCTGCGAATTAATAATTTCTTAACATATTTTTCATACTTGCGTAATAATTTCCTACTAATTTTGCACAGAAATTGTAAATTAGAGCTTAGAAGATAGACCGTCTTATTGACTGTTAGACCGCCCTGTGGGCTGAGAGATTCCTGAAATCTAACAGCGAAGCGTTCTAACAACGCAGTGGTCTAACTTCCAACAGCGTAGCGATCTAAAAAATAAACATATGTCATACCTCATTCTTATCATCTCGTTAGTTGGCATCGTTTTTGGTGCTGAGTTTTTGGTAGCAGGTTCTGTCTCTGTGGCTCGCCGCTACAAGGTTTCTGATTTCGTGATTGGTGCTGCCATTGTGGGCATTGGTACCAGCATGCCCGAGTTGGTGGTGAGTTTCGTGGGTGCGCTTAAAGGCAATGCCGATGTGGCTATTGGCAATGTGGTGGGCTCCAATATCTTCAATGTCTTGGGTATTCTTGGCTTGACTGCTATCTGCTTCCCGATTGCCATCGACCGCAAGAATATGACTTTTGAAATTCCCTTGTGCATTGCTGTGTCGGTTATTCTCACCCTCTTGGCATTGAACTTCTTCAACGGCACACCAGCCACGATTGGTCGCGTGGATGGAATCATTCTTCTGTTGCTTTTCGTGGGCTATATGTGGTACTCTTTCGCCCGTGATAAGCAAAACACTACTGACGAGGCTCCCGTAGAGACCAAAGAACCTATCCTCGCATTGTGGGTAGCATTGCTGAAGATTGTCGGCGGCTTGGCGTTGCTGATTACGAGTTGCGATTTCTTTGTGGACAATGCCATTGTGATTGCTAAGTCGTGGGGTGTTAGCGATGCGATTATCTCGCTCACGCTGATTGCTTGTGGCACTTCTTTGCCTGAGTTGGCGGCATCTGTGGCAGCAGCATGCAAGAAGAATACCCAGCTGGCATTGGGCAATATCGTGGGCTCAAATATCTTCAATATCTTACTGATCTTGGGTGTTAGTTCGCAAGTCATGCCTTTGGTTTCTGCGGATATCACGATTGTGGACTATGCGGTCATGATTGTCGCTGCTGCTTTCCCTTTGTTCTTTGGCTTCCGCAGAAAGATTGGCAGAGTAGGTGGCGCCGTAATGCTTCTCTGTTTTGTACTTTATACTTGGTATTTGATTGCAGGGTAAGTGTGCTTTGCCTACTAATTGCCTATCTCTACTATGATATTACTATGTGATTACTATGATATCACTATGTGATTCAGAGCACTTCCATATACCTTCTGTTGGCAAGGATTACCAGACGAATCACCAATAATTCCATTCGTCCATATCTATGTGCGAAAACTGCGATTTCTGCGAAAAGTGCGCAAAAGTACTCCTAAATGAATACTATCGAATTCGCACTTTTCGCAGTTTGCGCACTTATTTTTCAATAGTCACTATCTTTCATTATCAATGACTTGAAGAATAAGAAGCCTATTTCTACGGACTTCTTCCTACCTGTCTTTAGCCCTCCTCTTTCGTGTCCGTGGAAGTCCGTAGAATACCCTCTTACATTTCCCGAAGGGATACCGAACCCTTACCGAAGGAGTGCTTGAATACTTGAATACTTGCACTGATACGAGCAAGAAGAATAACAATATAAAAACTCACCCCACAAATAAGTTGCGAAGTGAGCATATTTTTTAGGGATGCGTAGCCCAATAATCAGATATCTTGCTATAAATATACTTTTTAGCATACTCTACAATCTGCTTTCGTTGTCTTGGGGTGCAATTAGCACACTGTGGATATATATTCACAATTTTATCCCGATCGTAGGGTTTGGTTCTTCGAGTACGCCATGTTTCTATTCTTTTAGCGCAGTTCATATCACTTTTATATTCATTCATTAGATTATCTGCATACTGGTACCCTAAATCTTGTAACCATCCCATAGCTACATAATCTTTATACCTGACTATTCAACCTCTTGCCCCATTATATTATAGGATTTATCATTATGAAGAATGACTACTTGACCATTACGGATGACTTTTTTAACAGATGCATCCTTGTCACTAGAAATTTGAATATCTTCAACATCAGTTGGTAATTGACTAATTGGCAAAATGGAACCAAAGCCATCCCAAGGATACATGTATTTATAAATATCCACAGACTCGTCAGGCACATATAATACTGCGGATGAAATAGGGACTTTAGCAAATACATCATATCCTGTGCTTGGAACCAATATTGCTTTACAAATCACTATTGTTAAAGAAGAGCAACCATTGAAAGCCCAAATTCCAATGCTCGTTACGCTATTGGGGATGGTAATGGAAGCGAGGGAGGAGCAACCCATGAAGGCATCCCCTCCAATACTCGTCACACTATCGGGGATAACAATGGAGGTAAGGGAGGAGCAATTATAGAAAGCATCATCTCCAATACTCGTTACACTGTTGCCGATAGTAACAGAGGTGAGGGAAGAGCAACCAACGAAAGCAGAATTTCCAATGCTCGTTACGCTGTTAGGGATGGTAATAGAGGTGAGCCCAGAGCGACCAGAGAAAGCATAATCTCCAATATTCGTTACGCTGTTGGGGATAATAGTATTTTGACAACCTGCAATAAGCGTATTAGTCGCAGTCTCAATGATAGCATTACAATTTTCACGACTATCGTATGTGGTATTACCCTTTTCAACAACCATAGAGGTGAGGGAGGAGCAAGAACGGAAAGCATCATATCCAATGCTCGTTACGCCATTGCCAATGGTAATAGAGGTGAGCCCAGAGCAACTTAAGAAAGCATAATCTCCAATATTCGTTACGCTGTTAGGGATAGTGATGGAGGTGAGGGAGGAGCAATACTCGAACGCCCTAGCTTTAATGCTCTTTACGCTGTTGCCAATGGTGACGGAGGTGAGGGAGCGGCAATGGGAAAATGCCCATACTCCAATACTCATCACGCTATTGGGTATGGTGACAGAGCTCAAAGAAGAGCACCTATCGAAAGCACTCTCTCCAATGCTCGTGACACTATTGGGGATAGTGATAGAGGTGAGGGCGGAGCAACCATAGAAAGCATAATTACGAATAGTATTTACCGTATTTGGAATAACCAAATCTTTAATTTCTTGGTCGTTGATATAGAAATTATTTGAATAACTCATTGGATTGGCATCATAGGCACCTAACTCAATGTTACACCAACCTGCAATATCGCCAGTGTAATTGGTTTTGGTTAATTCAAAGCAACCTTCGAAAGCACGCCTTCCAATACTTGTCACGCCATTGCCAATGGTGATAGAGGTGAGGGAAGAGCAATCAGAGAAAGCCAACTCTCCAATACTCGTTACGCTGTTGCCGATAGTCACAGAGGTCAAAGAAGAGCAATCAGCGAAAGCTCTATATCCAATACTCGTTACAGTATATTGTTTGCCATTAGACTGAATTAAAGTTGGTATTGATACAGAAGTGGGATTACCAATATAACCTACCACTTTTGCCGTATTAGAAGAAAGTGTCTCATAATACAAATTGCCATATTGGAATTCTGCCCAAAGGTTAGTTGTAGCCAATAGCGCTACGAATAATGTAAATAATTTTGTTTTCATAATCTAATCCTCCATTGTATTTAATATTGTTATTCGACTCACTGGGATGGTTTGCAAATTTCCTTCTTCATCCATAATAATACCAACTGGAATGATTTGCAAGTTCGCAGTTTCTCTAGGTAAACTTTCAGATGAAAAACCTAATAGTTTACCACAATGCTTCTTAGAGTAGTGTGCCCTTTCTTGCTCATCCAGATCAAACAATCCTGGTGTGGCATACGGCATTAAAGTAAATTCTACATCTGCAATGTATTTACACATAGCTTTTTCCCTAATATGTGTCGGGCGCAACCTCTATTAACTATGTGGTTCCTACATAATTAGATTAGTATAAATATAGAAAAAGCGTGGAACCTTACCTTTGCTTATTCTCTGACTAGAGGTCCTGGAGTACCTTTCCTATAAGAATAAGCAACGAACGCCCACGCCGAATATGAAATGCCACCAAACAGAGCCATCCCGAAGGATGCTCTGTGGGCGGGATATACATATCCCAAAGGGCGTTTACTGCCTTCTTGCTTTGGATAGGTTGAAATTTTCCAGGTTTCTAGTCACCAAAACAAGCGCTAATAAACGCTTTTAATATGTCTGCAAATCTTCGTTTGCGCTGCAAAGGTACGAAAAAAAATGTATATGTGCAAGTATAGCGAGTAATATTTTCATAAATGATAGGATTACGTTTCTTTTGCACAGATTTTGAGCACTATTCTGTATAACGGATATAATAGGATATATTATGGATATAAACCCGACCAACAAGTTCAGCAATAGAATTCAATACATCGGTTGCGATGATGCGACTTTAGACCTTTTTGAGAGTCAGTACCCGCTGCCTAACGGCATGTGCTACAACAGTTATTTGCTTCTGGGTGAGCGAGTTGCTGTGATGGATAGTGTGGACAAACGCAAGGCTGCGGAGTGGCTCCAGAAGATTGAGCAATCCAAACGCACGCCCGATTTTCTGATCATTCAGCACACCGAACCCGACCATAGCGGTTCGATAGGGGCTTTCTTGGAGAAATATCCCCATGCCACTATTGTTGCCAGTCGCGCGGCGCTCCAGTTCTTGGAGCAGTTTGGCTATCAGCCTGCTCATACCCTCATGGTTAAGCATGGCGATTGTTTGGACTTAGGCGAACTGACTTTGCATTTCGTTAGTGCACCCATGGTGCATTGGCCCGATGTGCTGATGACCTATTTGCCCGAGGAGAAGACGCTCTTCTCTGCCGATGCCTTTGGCTCGTTTGGTGTGTATTCGTCGTTTTCGGCACATTGGATAGATGAGGCATGCAGGTATTATATCAATATCTGCGGCAAGTATGGCGCACAAGTGGCTGCGGCTTTAGCGAAAATACAATCCTTTGATATTCAGCGTATAGCCCCCTTGCATGGCTGTGTATTGGAGGACAACGAGGTCGCAGAGGCACTACGCTTGTATAATATTTGGAGCCGCTACGAGGTAGAAACAAACGGCGTGCTGGTAGCACATGCTTCAATCTATGGCAATACAGCAGCAGTAGCGCATTGTATCGCAGAGCAATTGCGCAGTAAGGGCATGGAGGTCAATGAGATGGACTTATGCCGTTCGGATATGTCGGAGGCGGTGAGCCAAGCTTTTCGTTATGGCAAGATGGTGTTGTGTGCAGCGAGTTATGATGGTGGAGTCTTTCCGCCCATGCATGCGTTTTTGTATAAGTTGAGCATTAAGGGCTACCAGTCGCGTAGGGTAGGCATAGTGGAGAACGGCACCTGGGCACCCACGGCAGGCAAAACGATGTGCAGCATGCTGCAGCAGATGAAGAACATTGATATTATCTCTCCTATCCTCATCATCCGTAGCACCTGGAAAGAGGACTATCAGCAGGACTTGGAGATGTTGGTGGAAGGGGTGATAGGGGAGGATATAAAATAAAGTTTTTAGCTCCATTAAGCATAAAATAGGAAAAGCGTGTAAAAACATGTGTTATTTTATAGGAAAAGCGTGTATGTGTCTTGTGTAATTCAAAACAAAGTTGTTGCTGCCAGCCATATTTCTAATTGTACCGAATTAGGTATAATTAAAATGGGATTGTATAGCGCTTTTCACTCTCCAAGAAAAATTGCTTTTTGGTGCAATTTTCAGTTGATGTGATGGACGATATGCCTCTGCTTTTAATTCTAATGACACTTTTTCTCTCATAATTAAACACTTAATGTGTCCAAAAAATGGGGGTCAGTACAGGGGCAGTACAGGTCAGAGTTGCTGAATCACCTAAGAATCACCTATAAATAACCTAAGAATCACCTAAGAATCACCTAAGATTTACACGAGAATTTCAGGTGAAAAAGAAGTGAATATTGTCAACCATCCAACTGGAGGATAAAGGCGCAAATGAACGATTTAATAATTTCTTAATATTTTCTTCATACTGATATAATAATATAGCAGTACTTTTGCACAGAAATTGAAAAGAAGAAGTTAGATATTAGATCGTTGCACTGTTAGACCGCTACGCTGTTAGACCGCCCGTCGGGCTGAAAGAATGCGGAATCTAACAACGAAGTGATCCAACAACAAAGTGGTCTAATATCTAGCAGCGAAGCGATCAATAAAACAATTATAATATATTTATGGGAATTTTACAGATCTTTACGCTCCTGGGAGCGCTTGGAATGTTCCTCTACGGAATGAATCTTATGTCCTCTGGACTGCAAAAAGCCGCAGGCGATAAACTGCGCAGTTTCCTGTCTGCGATGACCTCTAACCCTGCCAAAGGCGTGCTGACTGGTCTTGGCGTCACAACCGTTATTCAATCATCATCCGCCACCACAGTCATGGTGGTTAGCTTCGTGAACGCAGGTCTGCTGACACTGGCACAAGCCATCAGCGTTATCATGGGTGCGAATATCGGTACGACCGTTACCGCATGGCTCGTTGCATGGTTGGGATTCAAAGCAGATATCTCAATCTTGGCAGTGCCATTGATGCTCTTTGGTTTCCTCTTCTCGAACTCAAAGAAGAACCAACGCCAGAATATTGGCGAGCTGATTGTCGGTTTCTCGCTCTTGTTCCTGGGATTGTCGTTCATGAAGAACTCCGTGCCAGACTTGCGCGAGACCCCACAAGTGCTGGAGTTTGTGACCACTTGGGCAAGTCATGGCTTTGGTTCGGTGCTGCTGTTCTTGGCCTTTGGTACAGTACTGACATTGGTGCTACAATCTTCTTCTGCCACCATGGCTATCACCCTCATCATGCTCAGCATGGGTTGGATTCCTTTCCACATGGCATGTGCGATGGTGTTGGGTGAGAATATTGGTACGACCATCACAGCGAATATCGCAGCATCGGTAGGTAATACCCAAGCGAAACGCGCGGCGATGTCACATACGATCTTTAATGTGTTTGGCGTGATTTGGGCATTGATATTGTTCCAGCCATTTACCGCCTTGGTGGGTAAGATTATTGAGTTGTTTGGTTTGCCAAACCCTGCGGCAGAAGGATTTGCAGTAGTGGAGGGTAGTGCAGATACCAGCACGGCAGCGTTGTACGGACTGAGTATGTTGCACACGCTGTTTAATACCATCAATACGCTGATACTCATTTGGTTTATCAAGTTGATAGAGAAAGCTGTAGTATGGATGATCAAACCTAAGAACCAAGACAAAGAGCCATTCCGCTTGAAGTATATTTCGGCAGGTCCGTTGGCTACGCCAGAGTTGGCTGCGGAGCAGGCGTTTGATGAGATTATCCACTTTGCACAAATCTCTCGCAATGGTTTGGGATATGCTAAGCAGGCTATCTCAGCAGATGCTAAACACTTCGACGAGTTGCGCGAGAAGTTGGTGAAATACGAGGAGATTAGCGACCGCATTGAGTACGAGATTGCTGCCTTCCTCAATGGCGTGTCCGCTGGCGATATTAGCGAGGCGACGAGCATGAAGATCAAGGCGATGTACAAGATTATCGGCGAGTTAGAGTCTTTGGGCGATTCGGGCGAAGCTATAAGCCGTATGCTCAGCCGTCGTAACGAGCATAAGAAGACCTTTGGCACGGAGACGATTGATAATATCAACCTGATGTTGGAGAAGGTGGATAGCGCTTATGAGGTGATGATTGCCAACCTGACTGCGGCGCACGAGGGTACATTGAGTAGTATTGCGAATGCGTATCAAGCAGAGGAGCAAATCAATACGCTACGCAATGAGCTGCGTGAGGCAGAGATTGAGGCGCTGGAGGACAACGACAAGAACTATCAAACGAGTGTGTATTACATCGATATCATCAACGAGCTCGAGCATATGGGCGACTATATGATCAATATCTCGCAGAGCTTGGAGAGAGCGTTTGTGGGGAAGTGAGAGTAAACCATCATTGAGCACAAGAAAGCCCTCGCTATCAGTTTCGTAGCGAGGGCTTTTTTTTGGATTGTAGGATGCTTAAATCAATTCCTTTACGAAATAAGCAATCATTACGCCGCAGCAGATAACCTTGATTAATGTACCTGTAAGTAGGCCAATGAATGAGCCAAAACCTGCACGAAGAGCTCGATTGAAATTGGTGTTTTGAGGTTGGTCTGTCGTGGGCTGAGGATGACGATTGAAATAGATCAATTCGCCCAATACAGCACCAATAAAGGGGCCAATGATGATGCCTAAAGGTCCCAAGAAGAAACCTGCAAATAGGCCTATTGTACTGCCCCATACACCATATTTTGTGCCGCCGAACTTTTTTGTCCCCCATGCAGGAATAAAATAGTCAAGTATTTGAATGACAACTACGACTACTCCCCACACCACAAGAAACTGCCACGAGAACTGCACGCGGTCAGTAAAGTGCAAAAGCAATAAGCCTAGGTATGAAAGTGGTACACCTGGCAAGACCGGTGCGACGCAACCGATTAGTCCCAATAGAAGACATATCGCGCCTAAAACAATAAGAAGAATATCCATTTAGTTGAATGTTTAGAGTTGAGCGTTTAGTGACTAAAACTGCACTTTAGGAGCTTGCTCAGCACCTTCTGTTGCCTCAAAATAGGCTCGTTTCTCCGCATTCATCGCATTAGCGATAATGTTGGTAGGAAAGCGACGAATCATGGTATTGAATTGGCGAGCCACCTCGTTGAAGTTGTTGCGAGCTACGGTAATACGATTTTCTGTACCCTCTAATTGCGATTGCAATGCCGCGAAGTTTTGGTTAGCTTTCAGGTCTGGGTAGTTCTCAGAAATAGCCATCAGTCTACCTAATGCTTGGCTAAGTTCGCCTTGCGCCGCTTGGAAGGCGGCCATTTGCTCTGCGGTAGCATTGGTAGGATCAACGAGTACTTGCGTAGCTTTTGCGCGGGCTGCAATCACGCCTTCGAGCGTTGCGCTCTCATGGGCAGCATAGCCTTTTACGGTTTCAACGAGGTTTGGAATCAAATCCGCACGGCGTTGATATTGATTCTCCACTTGCGACCAAGCAGTATTTACATTCTCTTCTGCGGTAATAATAGCGTTGTAACGGCCTACGCCCCAAATGATAGCGATTGTTAGTACTCCTAGTACAGCAATCCAAATAATAGATTTTTTATTCATAGATTTAAAAATTATTAATTCATACTTAAAATTTACCTCCTGCGCCACCCCCAAAGGTGCTGCCGCCACCGAATCCACCACCAAAACTGCCTCCGCTAAAGCCTCCTCGAGAACCACCGCCAGTAATGATAACTGTAGGTACCTCTCTGGGAATGACATATGATTTATCTTCGCGGTGTCCGCAATGCTTGCAAGTGTAGGTACGTACGCTCAGTCCTTCCTTCTTAGTTGTTGCACGAGTGATGATTTGCTCATTGGTCTTGCGCATGCTTCGTTTTCCGCATTTGGGGCATTTCTTAGGAACAGCCACTATTGCAAATGTGAAAATCAGTAGTGCTGTCATTATGCCTACAGCTAATAGCAACTCAAAGAGCTCGTTTTCTGCGGTCTCATCGGCATAATGGTAGCGATTAGTAGCGGAAGTCATCTGGCGCAATTCTTCAGGCGCATCACCATTTGTACATATCTCATATATGCGTAAGGCACCTAGTGCCAGTGCGTCGGAATAATCCGCATTGCGCAGGGGTGAGATCATTGTGGATTGAATGATCTCGTTGCAAACTGCATCTGTTAGAACTCCCTCGATACCGCCGCCAGTCATAATGCGAATATCGCGCGATTCAACAGCCAAGAATAACAATACTCCTGTATTCTTCCCTTCTTTGCCGATACCCCAACGTTGGAAAAGCTCATAGCAAAACTCAAAAGCGTCGGCTTGGCCTATACTCTCTACGGCAACGACACACAGCTCCACTAGAGTAGAATCTTCGAGCTGCTGTGCTAAGCGGTTGAGGAATAGCATATTGCTCTGATCCACGATTCCATCGGGATTACATACATAATTATATTGATCTTGCGCCTTGGGGTTTGGTAAGGATGTTGGTGTGTATACCGCAGCTTGTGCTACGAACCCTAGCAAGAAGAATAGGATAAGCAGTTTAATTCGTTTCATACACCAAAAGCACGACAAATATCGTGCCACTCTTAGAGAACTGACAAAATGGCGGTTACAATACAGCCAATACCTCAATCTCTACCAATCCACCCTTAGGCAATGCTGCTACTGCCACAGCAGAACGCGCAGGGAATGGTGCTGAAAATAAGGTAGAATAAACTTCGTTGAGTACGGCAAAATTAGCCATATCTGTTAGGAATACGGTGGTCTTGACCACATGGCTAGCATCTGTACCAGCAGCGGCTAGGATGGCTGCCACATTCTTAACTGCTTGCTCGGCTTGCGAACGGAAATCCGCACCTGCGAAATCGCCTGTAGCAGGATCAATACCCAATTGGCCACTAGCAAAGAGCATGCCATTAGCCACAACGGCCTGGCTATAAGCACCAATAGCTGCTGGTGCTTGAGTTGTAGAGATAACTTGTTTCATTATTAGTTCTTTATAACATTAATACCATAATCAATACGGGAATAGGAATCATACCATCTACCGTACAGAGTATATCAGATCTATATTGCGATGTATTTGAATACACATGTTTACCTCGAATAGAGTAGAGTATATCGCTGCGGTATGTGGAAGTACCGTCATAGATGTATTCTCCGTCAAACGAGCATAATATGTCGCTGCGGTAGGATGATGTGCCGGCGTATAGATATCTCCCATCCCAACGGAAAAGAATATCGCTACGGTAGGTAGAAGTACCCTTATAAATATACTCACCATCGTATGAGCAAATAATATCGCTCCGGTAAGGTGATGTTCCTGCGTATAAGTACCTTCCATCCCATGTAAAACGTATGTCGCTACGATAGGATGATGTGCCCTTGTATATATATGTCTCTGCAAGGGCAGAAACAGATATACATGCCAAGAGCAAGAGTAGTCCTTTTTTTATGTTAATTATTCCTCTGTCCATTGTTGTTTGACGAATGCTTCGCCATATTTGCCATGACATTCCATGCCGCGCAGAATTTCCATGGCATCATGCCACTCTTGTACTACAGGCATATCTTGGCTCTCGTGGCAGTAATATGCTTTCACTTTTTGGTCATGTTGCTTAGTGATGTTCACCCAATGGTTTGGTGCAAAAGTTTGTGTTTGCAACCCCGTCATTACTTCGCCATAATAGAGATCGAAGTTATACCCCGTTTGTCGCCATGCATCGTAAACAAGAATGGAACAAATACGATGATCGCGATGTGAGTCTATGGGCCAGTGCGTAATTACCATGTCTGGTTTTTCTGCTTCGATCAATGCTTTCATCTCTGCATAGCGAGCTTTGTTTACCTCTGTGTTGCCGTCAATCTGGGTCATAAATATTGCTCGTACGCCCATTACTTCGCAGGCTCTCTTGGCTTCATCTGTGCGAATGTTACTAGATTCTTCGTGCGTTTTTCCTGGGATTCCTGCTTCGCCCGAAGTGAAATATACAGATACCACCTCTGCGCCCATTTCGCGTAATTTAATCATAGTACCGCCGCACATAGTTTCAGGGTCATCGGGGTGGGCGCCGATTACAAGTACTTTCTTATAACTTTCTAGCCAGCGTTCTGCAGCTAGGATTGGAGTGGTGCTTATTAGGAGTACCACAGTCACAAACAGGGTAAATTTAATCGTTTTCATGATAGAAATTATTTAGTGTTGCAAAGGTACATAAATTTTTAGATATAGGCAAATTTTTTCTAAAAAAATGTCTATCATTTGCATAGTTGTATTTTTTTTTGTACTTTTGCAGAATATTTGCGAGTAATGATTAAGCAACAATGAAAATAGCATTGATTGGATATGGCAAGATGGGACACATAATTGAGTCTATCGCTTTGGAGCGAGGACACGAGATAGTGTGCATTATAGACCAAAATAACCTTGATGAATTTGAGTCAGACGCCTTCGCTTCTGCAGAAGTGGCAATAGAGTTTACGACGCCTCAAACAGCTGAACAAAATATCCTTCGCGCATGGAAGGCTGGCGTTCCTGTGGTTTGCGGCACAACGGGTTGGAATGTAGAGCCGCTCAAGCAACAACTGTTGTGCAACTCTACACAACCGCTACACTATCCTACACCATCTTTGATGTGGTCATCCAATTACAGTATAGGGGTGAATATCATGTTTGCTTTAAACAAGCAATTAGCCAAGTTTATGAGGTCTTATTCCGAATATACCCCACACATGACAGAGGTGCACCATATTCATAAACTTGATGCCCCAAGCGGTACCGCAAAAACTTTGCAAGAAGCTATTGGAGATGATCGTCTTACAATAGCAGATATTGAATCTATCCGTGAAGGAGAGGTGCCTGGTATTCATACTGTCATATGGGATAGTGAGGTGGATACTATTACCATCACTCACTCTGCCAAATCGCGCAAAGGCTTTGCCCTTGGAGCTGTAATTGCCGCCGAATGGATGAAAGGCAAGACAGGGTGGCACGATTTTACCGAAGTAATTCTTAGTTAAATACATACAAATATTGATGATGAAAACATTTCAAGATAGAATCAAAGATGTGACCACCAAAGGGTGGATTTCGTGCGGTGTATGGTGCGCCATCTACATCGCTTTTGTTGTTTGGGTGGCATGGAACGATTGGGCAAGTCTGGGTTGGTTGGTACTTCTGCCTATCATAGCAGACATGTTTACTACCAAGTATATCCCTTGGAACTGGTGGAAGAAGTATAAACCCCTCACCAAAGAGGAAGAGGCTGCTGGCAAGAAGAATCCAGATGCCAATAGTACGCTATACACTATCTGTTCGTGGATTGATGCCATCGTATTTGCGTTGGTGGCGGTGTACTTTATCAATGTATATATCTTCCAAAACTATCAGATACCCACTTCGTCTTTGGAGAAGACTTTGCGTGTAGGCGATTTCTTGTGTGTAAATAAAATGGCGTATGGTGCCCGCGTGCCTAACACGCCACTCTCTATGCCACTCGTACAACACACCTTTCCTTGGGGTGGTAAGAGCTATATAGAGAACCCACAATGGGAGTACAAACGACTCAAGGGTTGGGACAAAGTGGAGAAAGGCGATATCGTGGTCTTTAACTTCCCTACGGGCGATACAGTTTGCACTAAGATGCAAAATCCCGACTACTATACCCTGTGCCACTACTACGGCAAACGCACCGTGGAGAACCGAAAGGATGTATTCGGCGAAATCGTAGTGCGCCCCGTGGATAGACGCGAGAACTATGTGAAGCGTTGCGTGGGCACCCCAGGCGATACATTGCAAATCATAGATAACGTGATTTATATCGACGGCGTGAAAGAACCTGTGCACCCGTACTTGCAACTCAATTACATCATTCAAACCGATGGACATGTGTTGGGCAATAGTTATCTGAGCAAACTCGGCATCTCTAAAGAAGACCGCGAGAGCAATGGCAACGGACTCTATCGCTTGCCTTTGACTGCAGCAATGAAAGCCGAACTCGAGAAGAACCCTCATGTGCTAAGCATCACAGTCGAGCCAGAAGACCAAGGTGGTGAGGTGTATCCATTGGGGCATAACTCGTGGACACGCGACAACTACGGACCAATCTATATCCCAGCCAAAGGCGATACGCTTATGATTACCGAGGAGAACTTCCACCTCTACAAACGCATTGCGGATGCCTATGAGTTTAAGCCTATGAAGATAGGCGAACCCTATGTATTCGAGATGGATTACTATTGGATGATGGGCGACAACCGCCATAAGTCAGCCGATAGCCGCTATTGGGGTTTTGTGCCAGAAGATCATATCGTTGGTCGCCCAATGTTCGTTTGGTTGAGTATTGAGAAAGACAATGCTTGGGGTAAAGGACATATCCGTTGGAATCGTATAGGATTGAGCAATTTTGAGTAGTGTAGCAGTTGTGTAGAATGGTGTAGAATGGTGTAGAATGGTATTACCAACGACATATATGGGTTCTGCGGAATGGTATCGCCGGTTTTTGGCGAATCCATCGGCGGTGCAGATTGAGGTTATGGAGAGTTTTCCAAAACAAACCTACCGCAATCGCTGCACCATTACTACCCCCGATGGCTTGCTCTCACTCTCAGTCCCTGTCAAACGTGCCGATAGCAAACAATTCACCCGCGATGTAGAGATCAGCTATCAACAACGCTGGCAACACCAACATTGGATTGCCCTCGTGAGTGCATACAAACGCACGCCGTACTTCGACTATTATGCGGATTTCTTTCGGCCGTTCTACGAGAAAGAAACACGTTTTTTGGTCGATTTCAACGAGAAAATTCACGAAGTTATCATTAGCCTGATGGCGAACGATGTTCATCCTACAATCCTACACAATCCTACACAACCCTATACAACCCTGCACTATACTACCGACTGGCAAGGATTGAATTTAGAACCATGCTTCGGCAATGGGCAAAGTATATTAGATTTGCTTTTTGAATATGGTCCCGAGACGCCGTTGGCGTTGTGTAGAATGGGGTAGCAGTTGTGTAGAATGGTGTAGAGTTGTTTTTTTAAGATATGAGTGAAATACATAAAATAGAAGATTTACGAGTTTGGCAAAATGCCCGCATCTTGTGCAAAATCATTTATACGCTGACCCATAAAGAGGATTTTGAGAAAGATTTTCGATTTGTACAACAGATTCGAGCTGCAGCAGGCTCTATCATGGATAATATCGCAGAAGGATACGGAAGAGGAGGGAATAAAGAGTTTATACAATTCCTATCAATAGCCAAAGGTTCAACTCAAGAAGTCCTTAGTCAATTATACCGAGCTTACGATGTACAATATATAACAGAACAAGAATTTATAGAAACAAAACAATTGCTTAACACCATATCTGTCATGCTTCACAACTTATTAGAAAGACTTAAGCAATCCGATATAAAAGGCTCTAAATACAATAAAGAACAATAAGTCACGCAACACAATGCCGCACAATACTACACTACACAACACAATGTTACACCACGCTCCAATAGATTGGAGTAAACTGACATTTCACTATACCGAAACGGACTATATCGTTCGTGCGGCGTACAAGAACGGTGTTTGGGAGAAGCCTTATGCCACACGAGACAAGATGATTCCTATCCATGCCGCCGCTACTGGTCTGCATTATGGACAAGAGTGCTTCGAAGGACTCAAAGCCTTTCGTGGCATCGACGGAAAAGTGCGCATTTTTCGCATGGAAGAGAACGCCAAACGTATGTACCAATCCGCCGAAGGACTGCTCATGACACCCGTACCCACGGAACTCTTCTGCGAGGCAGTACTCTTGGCACTAAAGATGAATATGGCTTTCCTTCCGCCTTACGAGACAGGCGCTACGCTCTATTTTCGTCCGTTATTGGTAGCCACTACACCAGATATTAGCGTTGGCCCTGGCAAAGACTGCGAGTTTGTAGTCATCCCTACACCTATTGGTCCGTACTTCCCTAACGGATTTAAAGGTATGCCTGCTATGGTCAACCGCTCGGTTGATCGTGCCGCATCGCAAGGCACTGGTTGCTGGAAAGTGGGAGGTAATTATGCTGCCTCATTCCGCGCTAGCGAAGCAGCACACGCCATGGGATACGAGTGCATGTTTACAGATGCCAAAACGCATAAGTACATAGATGAGTGTACGGCGTCCAATTTTATTGGAATAAAGCATCATGAGTCGGGAGTCGGAAATCGGGAATCCTACTACGAATACCTCACCCCACGATCAAGCGCCATCTTGCCAAGTATCACCAACGACTCGCTAATGACATTGGCGAAAGAGATGGGTATGAAGGTCACTTGTCGTCGTATTCGTGTCGAGGAATTATCAGATATGCAGGAGGCAGCAGCCTGCGGTACCGCATGCGTCATTTCACCCTTAACCAAAGTCGTTGACCCAGATAATGATGTCACCTATTCCTTTGGCGATAAACCAGGACCTATATTGACAAAACTCTACCATGCCCTGCAAGACATACAATACGGAAGAGTGGAGGATAAGCATGGCTGGTGCACGATTGTGGAGTAAGTTGTTGATTTTGAAGGAATATCAAATTAGGAGCTAGCTATTTTTTGAGCTGGCTCCTATTATTTTCGCACTTTATTTGCATATATGCAATTTTTTTTGTACCTTTGCGCGAAAATTGTGTAATAGAAGCAAAAACTAATATTAACCATAAAAACGAACTTATTTATGTTTGAAAATCAACCTAAAGGTCTGTTTGCATTGGCACTTGCCAACACAGGCGAACGATTTGGCTACTACACCATGCTAGCCGTATTTGCACTCTTCCTCCGTGCAAACTTCGGATTGGAAGCTGCTACTGCAGGACAAATCTATTCTACCTTCCTCGCGTTGGTATATTTCTTGCCACTCATAGGCGGTATCTTGGCTGACAAGATCGGTTATGGCAAGTGCGTAACCATCGGTATTATGGTGATGTTCTTGGGATATATCCTATTGGCTATTCCATTGGGCGCAGGAGGCACCGCTATGGGTGCGATGATTGCTGCATTGGTACTCATCAGTTTCGGTACAGGTCTGTTTAAGGGTAACTTGCAAGTGATGGTAGGTAACCTCTATGACGATCCAAAATATGCCGACAAACGCGATGCTGCCTTCTCGCTCTTCTATATGGCGATTAACATTGGTGCAATGTTTGCTCCTACCGCAGCTGTGAAGATCATGGATTGGGCACAAACCAGCCTTGGCGTGAGCGTGAACGATAGTTATCACTTCGCATTCATGGTAGCATGCGCATCACTCGTATTGAGTATTGCCATCTACTACGCATGCCGTCCTTGGTTTAAGCACGTGGAGAACTCTGCAAAGCAAGTGGCTGCTACTGGTGGCGCAAAGGTAGAGGAGTTGACTCCTGAGCAAACCAAGAAGCGTATCGTGGCACTCTGCCTAGTATTTGCTGTAGTGATCTTCTTCTGGATGGCATTCCACCAAAATGGTTTGACGTTGACCTATTTCGCTAACGAGTTTGTTCAACCACTCTGCACTGGCGTACAGACCATGTGGTTTGATATCATCAACCTCGTAATGATCGTGGCTATCGTTTATGCAGCTTTCTCTCTCGTGCAAAGCAAAGAGAAAAAGACCAAAGCTATCTCTAGCGTAGTTATCGTAGCTGCATTGGGCGTGTTGGCATACAAATATTTGAACATCTCTGCAGAGGGTATCACCTTGAGCGCGCCTATTTTCCAACAGTTTAACCCATTCTATGTAGTGGCACTCACTCCATTCAGCATGGCACTCTTCGGTGCACTCGCTAAGAAAGGCAAAGAGCCTTCTGCTCCACGCAAGATTGCACTTGGTATGGTGGTAGCAACAATCGCGTATATCGTGATGGCTGTAGCATGTATCGGATTGCTCACTCCTAACGCACAAGAATTGGCTCGCGTAACGGGTGATCCTACATTTGTAAATGCAAACGTATTGATCTATACTTACTTGATCTTGACCTTTGCTGAGCTCCTTCTCAGCCCAATGGGTATCTCCTTCGTAAGTAAAGTGGCTCCTCCTAAGTTCAAGGGTATGATGATGGGAGGCTGGTTCGTGGCTACTGCTATCGGTACCTACCTCGTATCTATCGGCGGTAACCTCTGGGGCGACATGCCATTGTGGGGTGTATGGAGCGTATTCGTTGCTGTATGTGCTATCGCAGCTATCTTTATGTTCGCGATGATGAAGAAACTCGAAGACGCAACCAAGTAATCTATGAACAATCTTATTCAAGCAATAACCGACTACACGACAGCTCTGGAGCAGAAACTCTCTGCTCTAGAGGCGCGTGTGGCGCAATTGGAAGAAGTCAACGAGGCGATGAAGCGAGAAGGCGATGAAGCGAAAACTTTGATTGCCACGTTGCAAGCCGAGTTGGCAGCCTTGACGGCTATTGGCGTGACAATCACACCAGCCGAAGAGCCAGAAGTGGAAATCGAACTCATCGTAGAGGAAGATACTGAAATTGAAAACGAATTGGTAGAAGAACCACAAGCAGATGTGCGAGAGGAACTAGAACAACTAGAGCCACTAGAATCACTAGAGATAATAGAGGAAGAAGAACCTGTAGCAGAACCTGTGGTAGAACTAATTGTCGAACCTGCACCACAACCTGTGCAAAGCATAGACAACCTCGCGCCAAGCGACGCATCTTCGGCAAAGCCGACACAACCTGCCAAAGGCGCACAACCGCTACAAACATCGCTCTTTGGCGCCGCAGTAGAGGATATTCGTCAAGCTATTTCTCTAGGCGATCGCTTCCTCTTCCAACGCGAACTCTTCGCTGGTAACGGCGAACTGATGCAAAAAACATTGGATGAGATTAATAGTCTTGGTTCGCTCGGCGAAGCAATGGACTATGTAGCAGATAACTTTGAATGGGATAAGGAATCTACGGCAGTACAACTCTTTGAGAACGTACTCAAACGTCGCTTTAGTTAATATGCTCTATATCGTACCTACACCCGTTGGCAATCTTGAAGACATTACTTTCCGTGCACTACGCGTACTGAAAGAGGTGGACTTGATTTTGGCTGAAGATACCCGAACGTCGTCCGTGCTGCTCAAACATTACGACATCCATACGCCGCTCAAGAGCCACCATAAGTTCAACGAACATGAGACGAGCGACGACATGGCTACCCGTATTGCGGCAGGCATGACCGTGGCACTCATCTCCGATGCGGGCACACCCTGTATCTCCGATCCAGGTTTTATGCTAGTGCGTGCTTGTGTAGAGCGTGGTGTAGAGGTACAATGTCTGCCTGGAGCAACCGCTTTTGTGCCCGCGTTAGTGGACTCGGGGTTACCCAATGACCGATTCTATTTCGAGGGTTTTCTACCTCAGAAGAAAGGTCGTCAGACGCGTCTCAAAATTCTTGCTGAGCAGACACATACGATGATTATCTACGAGTCGCCTTTCCGACTAGTGAAGACCTTAGAACAACTGGCAGAGTTTATGGGCGGCGA
This sequence comes from Paludibacteraceae bacterium, assembly GCA_045532735.1. Lineage (GTDB taxonomy): Bacteria > Bacteroidota > Bacteroidia > Bacteroidales > Paludibacteraceae > Colicola. The sequence goes on from JAZSGL010000083.1 coordinate 19,683, forward strand.
ACGCAGAGCAAGCGTAAGTCGTGAGATTAGCAAACTACACGAAGATACCCAACGAGGTACACTCCTCGAATTAGCAGCACACTACAAGCAAACACCACCAAAAGGCGAAATCGTATTGATTGTAGAAGGAAAAAACGAAAAGTAATTTCTCCCGAAGATATCCCGAAGATACCCCGAAGATAGCTAGAATATGAATAGCAATCTGCAAATGAAAATATTGGCCAAAGAGACCGCCATTTATGGTGTATCATCCATTGTGGGCAAGTTCCTCAACTGGATGCTGGTGCCATTATATACCTATGTGCTACAGCAGCAATCGGATTATGGCATCGTGACCAATCTATACGCATGGACTGCCCTATTGCTGGTTGTACTCACCTACGGCATGGAAACTGGTTTCTTCCGCTTTGCCAACAAAGAGGGTGAAAACGCACAGATAGTCTATACTACTTCGCTGATTACGCTATTTACGAGTTCTTTGCTCTTTGCACTTGTGTGTGTAATATGGCAAGCACCGTTGGCGAATGCCTTGGGCTATCCAAGCCATTCGGAGTTTGTGGCTTTATTGGGCGTAACCGTAGCGATAGACGCGTTTGCGAGCATACCATTTGCGTACTTGAGATACAAGAAACGCCCATTGCAGTTTGCTGCGCTGAAATTGCTGTTCGTATTTTTGAATATCGCTCTCAATCTATTCTTCCTCGTGCTGTGTCCGAAGATACAGGATTGGGAAATCATCTCGACGTGGTACAATGCTGACTACGGCGTAGGATATGTGTTTGTGGCGAATATCTTGGCAACTGCCATACAAACACTCTGCCTTGTGCCTGCGGTTTGGGATGGATTCCGAAGAAATAGCGGACTCCCAATTCCTGACTCCCGACGGATGTTCTCTTGGAACCTCCTCAAACAGATGCTCAGATACTCACTCCCATTATTGGTATTGGGTGTGTGCGGCATCATGAACCAAACGCTAGACAGAATCTTATTCCCATTCTTCTACGACGGAGCCGATGCACAAGCACAGTTAGGTATATACGGAGCCTGTTTCAAAGTGGCGATGGTGATGATGATGTTCACTCAGGCGTTCCGCTATGCGTATGAGCCCTTTGTTTTTGCAAAGCACAAAGACAGGGAATCCGTAGCCGCCTATGCCGATGCGATGAAATACTACATCATCTTCTCGTATATGATTCTACTGGGGATGATCATCTACCTTGACCTATTGAAATTTATTATCGCTCCTTCCTATTGGGAGGGACTGAAGGTAGTACCTGTCGTGCTGTGGACATACATCTTCCAAGGCGTGTATTTCAATCTCAGCTTTTGGTACAAACTGATCGATAAAACGCAATGGGGAGCCTATTTCTCCATCCTTGGAGTGGTGATTACTTTTGCACTGCAAGCTATCTTTGTGCCACGCATAGGCTATATGGCTTCCGCAGCCAGCAGCACGGTTTGCTATTTGGTGATCATGCTGCTATCGTATTTCGTAGGACGCAAACACTTGGAGATACCCTACGATTTGCGCCGAATTGGCATATACACCCTGCTCGTAGTGGCAGTTTTGGCAGGATATTACGCTTTGGCATACTTCTTGCCAATAAATGAATGGATGAAGATGGGTATAGGCACTATACTCCTTATTATATATTGTGTATTGTTCTATCATTTGGATGGACGCACACTCATTAAGAAAAAATAACTATGTTTTCAGGAATAGTAGAAACAATGGCTCAAATCGTGAAGATTGAGCAAGAACAAACCAATAAGCATTTCACCCTGCGCAACCCTTATGGTGAACCGCTGAAGATTGACCAGTCCATCGCACACAATGGTGTATGCCTAACGGTGGTGAAGATGGAGGGTGACCTCTATACTGTGACCGCGATGCAAGAGACCCTTAACCGCACCAATCTTGGCGAAGCGAAAGAGGGCGATTGGGTGAATTTAGAACGCAGTATGCTACTCGGCGAACGCCTGGACGGACATATCGTGCAAGGACATGTAGATCAGACAGCGCGTTGCGTGGAAGTACGTGAGACTGAGGGTAGCTGGTACTACCGCTTTGAGTATGAGAGTACACGTGAGATGGCTATGCGTGGCTATTTCTGCGTGGATAAAGGATCGGTTTGCATCAATGGCGTGAGTCTAACTGTATGCGAACCTGATGTCGTGGACAGCAAAGGATATGTCAGCGTATGCATCATCCCTTACACCCATGACAATACCAATTTCAAATATATCGAAGTAGGCACACAAGTGAATTTAGAGTTCGATATCATCGGCAAATATATAACAAGAATGAATCAATTAATACAATAAACGAAATGGACAAAATTAGTTATGCAATTGGCCTAAGCATGGGCCAAAACTTGATGGGAAGTGGTGTTACTTCCCTTGAATATGCTGATTTGGCAGCAGGTATCAAAGATGTACTAGAGAAGAACCAACCACAAATCTCTTACCAAGAGGCTCAACAAGTATTGGGTAAGTTCTTCAGCGAGTTGGAAGAGAAAATCGCAGGCGAAGCAAAAGCAGCAGGCGAGGCTTTCCTGGCTGAGAATGCCAAACGCGAAGGCGTGAAAGTAACTGAGAGTGGTCTGCAATACGAAGTATTGGAGGCAACTATCGGCCAAAAACCAAAAGCAACCGACAAAGTGCGAGTACACTATGAGGGTACACTCATCGATGGCACCGTATTCGACAGTAGCTACAAGCGTGGTGAGAGCATCACTTTTGGTCTCAACCAAGTAATCAAAGGTTGGACTGAGGGTCTTCAACTCATGTCTATCGGCAGCAAATACAAACTATATTTGCCTTACCAATTGGCTTATGGTGAGCGTGGGGCAGGAGCCAATATCCCTCCATACGCAGCATTGATCTTCACCGTAGAGTTGCTCGGAATTGAATAATCACCAAAACATATAATAATTAACATATGAAAAAATTATCAATTATTCTCATTGCTGCAGTAGCAATGATTTCATGTGGTAACACCTATCAAATCAAATCTGTTGCCCTTACGAACCAAAATGACAGTATGAACTATGCACTTGGTGTGCTCAATGGTTCACAACTTAAAATGTATCAACTCCGTAATGACTCTTCTATGGAGACTATTACTGAGTTTATTGATGCTCTTCAACGCGGATACGACGGAAAAGTAGAGCAATTGAGCGAAGCAGCTAGCGTAGGTCGTAATATCGGTCAAGCTATTAAAATGTCAGAGGAAACTGGTTTGGCTGATAATCCAACATGGACACTCAACCAAAAACTATTCTTCCAAGGTCTTGTTAATGGTTTGTATCATGATACACTAGTAATGAAAGTGGACGATGCGCGTAATTATTTCCAAGCTCAATACCAAGCATCTACAATGGCGGTTGATAGCATAAAAGCAGGTAAGGCTATCAAAGGAAAATGTCCAAGCACAGTAAAGAAGGTAACATTAGCGACTCAAAATGATAGTGTTAACTATGCATTTGGTTATCTCAACGGTAATGAGGTATCAATGTACATCTTTGCCTTGGATAGCACTGGCGAAATGAAAAAAGAATTCATAGCTAACATCAATGTTGGTTTGAAGAGTACTGTAAAGAACCCACAGCTTGTGAATATGGGTGAGCAAATCGGCAAGAGTATCAAGGAGCAAGAACCTCAAGGACTGATTGGTGAGTCGAGTCTAGCAACTGATTTTGAACTTATCAAGCAAGGCTTTATAAATGGTTTGCTTGGCGATACCGTAATGACTGGAGATGTGGCAGGTGAGTATATTCAAAAGACAATCAATACCATCAAATATGGTGATACCAAGACACAAGGCGAGCAATTCCTTGCAGAGAATGCACTCAAAGAGGGTGTTCAAGTGACAGAGAGCGGGCTTCAATACGAAGTAATTAAGATGGGTAAAGGCAAGAAACCTGCAGCTACAGACAAAGTTAAAGTGCACTATCATGGAACGTTAATTGATGGTACTGTCTTTGATAGCAGTGTTGATCGTGGCGAACCTATCACCTTTGGTTTGAATCAAGTGATTGCGGGTTGGACTGAAGGCGTACAACTCATGCCTATTGGCAGCAAGTTCCGCTTCTATATCCCACAAGAGTTGGGTTATGGCGCACAACAAGCCGGTTCTATCCCACCATATTCAACTTTGATTTTTGAGGTAGAACTCCTCGGTATAGAGAAGTAATAATCATGGGCATCATCGCCAAACAAAGTATACAAGGCACCATCGTCACCTATCTAGGGGTGGCGGTGGGCTTTGTTACTACCTTCTTCATACTAACCCGTTTTCTCACAGCTGAGGAGATAGGTCTAGCACGAGTATTGGTTGATGCTGCTACACTCTTTATTGGACTTGCCCAATTGGGCACTTCGTCTTCTATTATTCGATTTTATCCGCACTTTAAGCCGAAAGGCGAGAACTCTGACCATGGATTTTTCTTCTGGACGCTGATGGTGCCATTCGTAGGTTTTGTACTATTCACCGCCATTTATTGTGCATGCCACGAGCCACTGAGCCGTTGGTTTGGAGAGAAATCGCCATTGTTCGTTGAGTACTATTATATGGTACTCCCCATGGCGTTCTTCATGCTCTACCAAACTGTTTTTGAGACCAACGCCAATGTGCGTATGCATATTGTAATCCCTCGCGCGGTGCGCGAACTCATCACCCGTATCGGGTTGCTCGTAGTTTATCTGCTTTATGCCTTTGATTGCCTGAATATCAATGGTTTCGTGATAGCGCTTTGCGCCGTCTATGCGGTGGCAATGCTCTGCAATATGGGCTATCTTTTCGCATTGGGTGAAGTGTCGTTGCGCCCAGATTGGGCATTCCTACGTGAGAATTGTTCGCTGGTTCGTCAGTATATCCTCTATACTGGGTTCCTACTTGTTTCTGCCGTAGCTAGCGTACTTGCGCCGACCCTCTCTTCATTCTTTATTACTGCTGAAATGGGACTAAATTACACAGGAATTTTCGCCATTGCTACCTATATCGCTGTGATGGTCAGTATCCCATATCGTTCGGTGGTGGCTATTGCTTCGCCGCAGTTGGCAACAGCTATCAAGGAGAATAACCAACGCGAGACAGCCCATCTCATGCAGCAGGTCAGTAGCACGCTCTTGCTTATAGGTGGCATGATTCTTTGTGCAATTTGGCTCAATATTGACCTTATCTTCTACATCCTTCCTAACGGAGAGACCTACGCTGCGGCTCGCCAAGTAGTGCTGATGTTAGGCACCAGCCAACTCATTATTGCCGTTTGTTCGTTTACCTCTTCGGCACTCAATTATTCCCGATTCTATGCTTTCTCCTTATTGTTTTCGTTTATTCTAACCATCACATCTATCCTGCTCAATAATATCCTCATCCCGCATTTTGGCATGGAGGGCGCGGCAATCAGCAACCTCATATCGTATGCTATCTATTTCGTATTGATTGTAATGACAGCACGATTAACAATTAAAACTCCCACTTTCACGCGCCAGCATATAAAGATTCTGTGGCTGATTGTCGTGATACTCAGTTTGAATTCCCTTTGGCTCGAATACTTGCCAATCCAGAATATATGGCTCAGTAGTATAGTTCGTTCCCTTGTACTTATTGGAGGAGGTTGCGCCGTAATATGGTTTAGAAACCTCTCACCAGAGATCAACCAACAAATTCGTTCTACATTACATAAATTTGGTTAACTATAATTTAGCAACCCTTGCGCTACCTTTGCGCTACAAATAGATATGCGTTTTTTTATACGATTTGCATACGATGGTACAGTCTTTCATGGCTCACAACGCCAACCCAATGGTGTTACTGTTCAAGAGACGATTGAGCAGGCGTTAGCTATGATTTTCCGAGAGGAGGTACCGCTCACTTTCGCTGGTCGCACCGATGCTGGTGTTCATGCTCGAGAGATGTATGCGCATTTCGATATAGGAGAAGAACCAATGAGCCGAGAAGGCGAAAGGCTAGTCTTCCGATTAAATGGTATTTTGCCCGATTCCATCGCTATTTTTGATATATATCCAGTCACAGACGATGCCCATGCTCGCTTTGATGCTGTTCGTCGTACGTATGAGTATCATATAGTGGATCATAAAGATCCATTCCTTTGTAAGCAAGCTACACGTGTTCGTCCAGGACTAAACTTGGCAGCTATGAATGAGGCAGCTAAATTGCTCATAGGCAAACAAGATTTTGCGTCCTTCTGCCGCACTAACACAGATGTCAAGACCACTATTTGTGATCTCACGCGAGCTGAGTGGCGTGATTTAGGTAATGGGCATGCTGTGTTTACTATTACTGCCGACCGTTTCTTGCGCAATATGGTGCGTGCGGTGGTAGGAACTTTATTTGAGGTTGGCCGTGGCAAGATGACCAAAGACCAGTTTGCTGATGTGATATTACAGCACAATCGTTCTGCTGCAGGTGACTCCGCACCTGCCGAAGGATTATATCTCACCAAGGTTGAATACTCACAAGACCTATTTTTGTAGAAAATAAATTTATATACTAATGAAAAGATTTTTCTCTATTTTGTTGGTTGGGCTATTATATTGTACCAATCCCATTCTTGCAGATGTTACCTTTACGGTTAATGTGCCTGCGGATACTAAATATTGTTATATAGTAGGCGGATTACCCGAGCTTAGCAGTTGGGCTGCTGGTGCTGCTGTGCCAATGAATAGGGTAGGTGATAATAACCAATTTACTGTTACTATCAGTGGTATTTCAATGGCGGATATTAGTGCTTCCGATGGTTATAAGTATATTTGTGGACCTGACTGGAAATATGTTGAGAAAACAGCCTCGGGAGATGAAGTGACCAACAGAAAAACGGTTGGCAATCCAGATGTGGTTGCAAAGTGGGCAAGTACCTACACGCCTGTTGGAATCGTGGAGAATTGGTCTATTGTTGGCAAAGATTACCCTGTACAAATCCTTTTACCTACCAAATACGACAAAACCAAGCAGTACCCTGTCACCTATATGTTTGGTCGACATCAACGCTACCGCGATGCAGGTTCCGACACTGAGATGGGCGATCGTATTCTCTACTCTGACTCGTGGGGCGTAGCAGAAACGGTCGAAAAATTGGAGAAAAATGGAATGGAGGTAGGTATCATAGCAGTTATTTATGCCCAACTACCCGAGTTCACTCCTTGGCCAAATGTGGAGTTTGCTGGTACGGGGCAGGCGGATGCTTTCCTCAAAAGCTTTATAGAGGACTTCAAGCCTGCCTTTGAACAAAAATACGCGATTTCATCGAACAAATCGGCATGCACCATCATGGGGGCCGACGTAGCTGGACTCTTTGCTTTCTATGCCACTATGCAGCACCCCAACCTGTTTGAGAGATGTGTGATGTTTTCACCGGCTTTTTGGTATAACAGAGAGGAATTGCGTGACTATGTAAATTCCCTTCACATCACTTCTACGGATAATCGTTTCGGCTTTGTACAAACATCTGCTGATACCGATTGGACAACCGATGAAATCGAGTATTATAGTTCATGGTTGTACAATAAAAATTATGTCATTTCTAATTATAAGGTAGAAGGCGAACACGACGACCGCACTTGGGGTTCTGCATTTGGTGAGGTATTGACTGTAGAACCTGAGTATATTGGCACTTCGACCAAGAACTCCGTGCAAAAAAACATGGACTATACAGACATTACTTGGTACTTCATGAAAGGCGAAGGCACTACCTCACTCACTTGCGATGGTACATCTACGCAAAAGGGCAATTTCTATCGTGATGGCAAGACTGCCACTCCTGCTCAAATCTTAATCAAAGAGATTCCCGTGGATAAAAAGAAATACTCCTACTACTGGAACCTTAATAGTGGCAGCAATTGCGACGGCAATCTGTTGATGACTTCGCCCAAGGATATTGGTTTTAAGGATTCGCGCAAGACCATCTCTTGGCAACGCGTAGCCATCTTTGCAGATGGCAGTTACGAGCAAATAGCAGCATCTGCAGACCACTTTAAGGTCAATGGTACTACCATGACCAAGGGTAGCAACTACGAACTATCGGCGACTATCTCCCTCACCGATGATAAGACCATTTCCGTTCACTATGGTAGTGTGAACTCGGGTAGCGATATGGGCGAATTGGTAAGTGCAACGGTTTCAGATAATTGCCTCAAAGCTACCGTTCGCTACTCCTATCTCACCAATCAACTTGTTGTAGAAGAAACAGCATGGGGCAGTTCGGATATTGACTTGGAGTACTTCAAGGTAGAACCTGCTGTCGTACACCCAGGCACTCCTGTGAAGATGTCGGTGAAGATTACCAACAAGAATGGCTATAATGTCTCTTTCCGAATGAATCATAACAACCAACCTTCTAATGCTATCACTCTCAGCAAGGGTAGCAATGGTGAGGAATTTTATACGATTGCATCGCCAGAGAGTGGTATATATGGTTTCTATTTGGATATCGAACTCAATGGAACTACTACTAAGGCACACCGTGCAGTATATGTGAAAGTGGTGGATGGACAAAACATTGTCCCTATTATATCCAATAACCCATACGCCGATATTGATTGGGCAACTGTGAACCAATACAAGAGCAATTTCCATACCCATACCACTCAGTCCAACGATGCTAGCGATGGCTTCACGACAGCCTATGTAGTGGATAAATATCATGCTGCTGGTTACAAGATTCTTGCTCTAACTGACCATGACTACAACCCATACCCATGGGAACTTTTCCCACAATATATGCGCACCGTACCAGCACGCGATCCTGAAGCTTTGGGTATGTTGGCAATTCCAGGTAATGAACTTAGCAAAGATAACACCAATAGTTGGAGCGAGCGCACAGGAGGACAATTCAATCACCACAATGATTTCTTTACAGGTCGTCAGGGACAGGAGTTTGCTTCGTTGCAAGAGTCCTACGCCTACACTTATGCTCTCGGCGGTATGCAAATCATCAATCACCCTGGACAATACTGGAGCATTGACAATACCTACAACGAAACACAGAAAGACGGTCCGGGGTGGCACGCCAACAATTTCCAGACTTTTCCTTCGTTGATTGGATTGGAAGTATATAACCAAGGCAATCGTCGTCCTAACGACCGCATTTTGTGGGATCAAATTTTGCAGCGTACTATGCCTAATCGACCCGTATATGGCTACTCATGCGACGATGCGCACAATAACGACCAACTCTTCCGTAACTACAATTTCATGCTCATGGAGGATCTCACCACCGTCGAACTGAAAGACGCCATGCGAAAGGGTGAAAGTTATTTCTGCTATGAGCCAGCAGGTACAGGCGAGGGCAAATCGCCACGCATTAACGCTATTCATGTAGATGAAACCAACAAAACAATCACTATTGAAGCCAATGGATTGGTGCATTGGATTTATGCGACAGACAAAACTTCTAGTGCTGCATCTTCTGCTCGCAGTACCGTAGTGGGGATAGGTAATACTTTCTGCTATCAGGGTTATCAAGGTTCGTATGTACGTGCGTTTATTACCAATGTGTTTGGTGAGACATGTACGCAACCGATTAGTTTTGTAGATGAAAAGACAGTAGATGTAGAGGATATTCAAGTAGACGCTCAACTAGCATTACTACTTTATCCTAATCCCGCATCAGCATATTTGAATGTGTTTATGAACTTTGCTCCTCAGGGAGAAATAATCTATGTATATGATATTCACGGTAATATCGTATTAACTCATATCGTAGAGGGAGCAATGACCACATTGCCCGTACAATCCCTTGCAGCAGGTATGTATATCGTACAAGTAGGAACGCGTGTGGGTAAATTCTTTAAGGAATAGTTGAAAGAATAGAAATAAAAAAGACGAAGAAATTTTTCTTCGTCTTTTTTTGTGTGTTTAATGACTTTATTGTTGTTTCAAATACTCTAGCAGTTCCTCCATAGAGTCAAATACTTGGTCTGCTTGTGCTAAGTCTTCGCGCGTAAGAATACCCGTATTCACCGCATACACTGTCAATCCTGCTGCTTTCCCAGAACGGATGCCGAGCGGCGCATTTTCAATAACAAAACATTGTTCTTTGGTCAATCCAGAACGCTCCCATGCCTTGAGATAAGGCTCTGGATCTGGCTTACCATGGGTGACGTCAAAGGCGGTAATCATTCTATCAGACTGAAAGATATCGGGGAATATAGTATGCAAACTATCGAGCAATGTGCGTTGTCCGCTACCGGTCACTACCCAAATCTGATGGCCACATGATTTTACATATTGCAGTACTTCTGTCACGTGAGGAATAGGGTAGGTCTCACCCATGCGATGGAAATAAGCAGATTTCTCCGCATAGATTTTCTCAATTTCATCGGGTGTTGCATCACGATTTCGGGCTTTCCACATCGCTTCGCGAATTACCGATTCACCTGTGCGACCTTCGTTGATATAGCAGTCTCGGGCTGTGAATGAAAGCCCGTGCACCTTCATCACCTCTTCCCATGCAATGGCATGATTGGGCATGGAGTCAAACAGTACTCCATCCATATCAAAGAAATATGCTTTTTGAGATAGGGTATTGTTCATTTCTAGATTATTGGTGCTCTGGGCGGAGGAGATCATTAACCGTTTTAACAGGGTTGAAGGTACTTACTGGAACTTCAACGAATATGGTATTCCATCGACTCATGGCACCATTCCATAGGCCTGGCAACTCTAAAGCCAATAATTCTTTACCATCTTTCGATTTGTGTGAGATAAAGCCTGTTTTCTCATCCACAAAGTTTGGCAAATGATATGGTTTTCCTTCTGCATCGCGGGTAGCACATACAAGATCCACTGGATTGAAGTGGGTCGCTTGTTGCATGAGTGCAGGGTCAGATATTTGGCTAGACTCTAAGATTTGGCAAGAGATACTTCCATCTTCCTCGCGCACGAGGAATGGACCACCGCCAGGTTCGCCTGTATTTTTTACCACACCGCATACGCGCAATGGGCGTTGAAGTTTAGCTTTTTCCTCTTCGGTAAGATTAGGATCCTGGAGTTTATAAAAGACTTTCTTTTGCTCAGTAACTAGCACACCAGCAAGCAGTTGTTTATAACGAATGGTATCACCTTTGAGACGGTCTGGCACCACATTATCGATGTTCTTAATGAAGATGATATCAGCGTTTTGCTCGTTGAGGTTCTCAATTAGTGCGCCATGACCACCTGGACGGAAGAGCAGTTTGCCATCTTCAGTCCGGAATGGTGTACCATCTGGGTTTGCTGCGAGGGTATCTGTTGATGGCTTTTGCTCGGAGTAAGACACATGGAACTTCACACCAAGTTTAGCTTCGTATGCCGCTTTGTGTTCTGCAATATGTGCTTGGAAGAGAGGAAGATGCTCATGGCTGACGGTGAAGTGGATATTCACTTCGCCTTTAGAAGCTGCATACATAGCTCCCTCTACTAAGTGTTCTAGAGCAGGGGTGCGTGGACCATCTTCGTAGGAATGGAATAAGAGTAATCCCTTAGGCAGGTTACCATAGTTCATATCTTTCAATAGGTGGCTAACGGCTGCTTGCTCATTGAGGTTTGCGAGCTGTGGACCAAAAGCAAAATGGTCTTTCTCGTTGAGGAATTTTTCAATAAAATCGGTCTTTTTGCCATCTTCGAGGTACTCAAATAGGTTTTTAAACATACGACTAGCGGCACCACTGGCAGGAACGAATTTCAATACGGTATGTCCTTCATTGAGGTAGTCCTGCCACGCTTTGACATAAGCGTCAATCTCCTCTTCGGATGGGGTGAGCACTCCGTTCCCAACCGAAGCGGCAGAAACGATATCCAATTCTGGGAAACCAGTAGCAAAAGACTGGAGTTGTTTTTCGGCTTTCTCTACAGAGATGCCGCGTGCCTCTAATTGGGCAAGGTCAGATTGTGTAAACATGGTATTGTGTGTTTTCTGTGTGCAAAGGTACAAATTATTTTTTATTTATGCAAAAATAAGCGAATTTTGTTATCAATCAGTCGCATAGCGAGAAAAGGTCAGCGCGTGGATTGATAAGCATCACGGGTACTTTACTATGGCGAATGACATATTGCTCTGGAGGCCCAAACAACCAATCATCTAAACCATATTCGCGACTAGCTGTTAATAAAATCAATTGAAAATCCGCAGGATAATTGTGCAATTCTTTGTGGATATGGAAACTATCTCCTTTGGCAATGCGTTCCTCATAACTAATGGGTTTGCCTGTACGCTCTGCGATGGTTTGGATATGCGTAATGATGCGTTGAGTGTTTTTTATTGCCTTACTACCATAGTCATTCGCGCGTAATAAGATAAGGTGTGCCCCTGTCTTACGTGCCAAGTAGGTGCAAATCTCTGCTTTATACACCTCCTCTTCCAACATCGTTACTGGAACTAAGATTGAGGTTAGAGGTGATAGGTTAGAGGTTAAAGGCGTGGTTATAACATACGGACGGCGCTCCTCACGGCATGTATCTAGTACATGCTGAATCTCGCGACGTGAATGATCACAATGCTCTAAACGGATATCGTCATTGTTTTCCCAGATCATGCTTGATTGGCTATATCACGGTTTATTTCTTCAATGTAGGTAATAAGCTCTTGTTCACCAATTCCTTTTTCTGCTGAAGTAATAAAAATAGGAGGCAATTCTTCCCAAACTTCCAAGAGCTTCTGCTTATAGTTTTCAGTATTGATAGCCAATTTGCTTTTGCTGAGTTTATCGGCTTTAGTAAATACAATGGCAAAAGGAATCTCTTGTTCACCTAACCATTCCATAAACTCTAAGTCAATCTGTTGTGGCTCGTGGCGGCAGTCAATCAATACGAACAAACTTACCAATGCTTCGCGCAATAGGCAATAGCGTTCAATCATTGTTTTGAGTTTTGCGCGTTGCTTTTTTCCCGCTTGCGCAAAACCATATCCTGGAAGATCCACCAAATGCCAATGTTGGTCAGTGCCTGCATTGATTAGGAAGTGGTTGATAAGCAAGGTCTTTCCAGGCTTCTGGCTAGTCTTGGCCAGCTTGGGATTATGCGTGAGCATATTGATCAAACTAGACTTACCTACATTGCTTCGACCAATGAAAGCATATTCAGGAATAGTGCTTTGTGGGCACTGCATGACATCCGGACTAGATATTACAAAAGAAGCAGAAGTTATCATGAGTTATGAACTATGAGTTATGAGTTATGAACTATGAGTTATGAGTTTTTTTTGCCAAAGTATAAAAGCAGCCAGCATGGCTATCGTAGTAATTCCTGCTATGAGGTATGCTACCCAACTAAGCCCAATCTTAGCGAAGTGGAACCCCTCTGGCGCAATGAAGATATAGCTTACACTCACCATCGTCATAAACAGCGCTGGAATCAATGCAATTAGGTATGCGTAGGGGTATTTATTGATCGTACGTGAGTTCTTGTAGAGAAATACCGTTCCTGCCCACAAAGTAAAGACGGCCAATGTTTGGTTGGTCCATGCGAAATAGCGCCAAACGACGTTGAAATCGACAAAAACCATACCAAATACGCACACGAATAGCGGAATAGCAATCATCAGTCTATTGCGGATAGGGCGTTGGTTGAGGTGCATAAAGTCTGCTACAATCAGTCGAGCCGAACGCAATGCCGTATCACCCGAAGTGATAGGAGCGGCTATCACACCAATAATCGCTAAAATGCCACCTATCGTACCCAACCATGAACGAGAAACCTTGTCCACTACTAAGGCAGCAATATTCTCGCCTGGGTGCGCTGCGGCGAAGGCTTGAAGCCCGTCTATTCCGTACAAACCTGCCTCTGGGTCAGCAAACATCGTGCCTGCTGCGGCAGCCCAGATCAATGCCAAGATTCCCTCTGCCACCATGGCGCCGTAGAATATCCAACGCCCTTGGCGTTCGTTGGTTACGCAGCGCGCCATCAGTGGCGATTGTGTACCATGGAAACCAGAGATAGCACCGCATGCAATACTCACGAACATCATCGGGAAGAGAGGCAAACCATTCGTCTGACGGTTGTGCAAACCATCGGTCAATTCGGGCATTTCTCCTCCAAACTGGCTAAGCATCACCACCATAATACCGATACCCATAAACAGCAACACACCGCCAAAAATAGGGTAGAAACGACCGATGAGTTTATCTACAGGTAACACCGTAGCCAATGTATAATAACCAAAGATAATCAATACCCATACAATAGGAATCAAATGCCCTTGGAAGTTCATTGTACCTAATCCAGCTAATCCTTGGAGTAGGGTAGCGGGACCCGAAAGGAAAGTCGTAGTCAGCAGTACGAGCAACACAATGGAGAGCAGTCGCATAAAGATCTGCACGCCCTTGCCCAATTCCGTGCCCACTACTTCGGGCAGCGAAGCACCACCTTTGCGCAGCGAGATCATTCCGCTGAGGTAGTCGTGTACACCGCCTGCGAAGATCGTACCCAATACAATCCATAGGAATGCCGAAGGACCATAGAAAATACCCATGATCGCACCGAAGATCGGACCCAATCCTGCGATATTGAGGAATTGTACAAGGAAGATTCTCCACGGTTTCATCGGAACAAAGTCCACACCATCGGTCTTAGTGAGCGCGGGTGTCTGTGCATCTGAATCAATACCAAACACACGCTCTACGAACGTGCCGTAGAGAACGAATCCAACTACAAGGGCAATGAGTGAGATGATAAATGTGATCATAATAGCTTGCTAAATGCGACTGCAAAGATACTAAAAAAATCTCGTATTTCCAAATTTTCCAACACTTTTTTTCTTTGTTTATGATTCCCGAATTATTATTCGGGTATGTCTATGCCTTTACACTTTACACCATACACTTTACACCAAAAATATTTGTTCAATTCAAAAATAATTTGTACCTTTGCACCGCAAACCAAAAGTTTGCAGACATAATAAAAGGCGTTTATTGGCGTTTGTTTTGGTCAATAGAAAACTGGAAACTTTCTTTCACCCGAAACAAGAGAGCAATAAATGCCCAAAGGTGTGTTTAATCCGTTGTGTCCCACAATGATGAACATATCGGCGTGGGCATTCATTGTTTATTCTTGTGAAAAGGTTTTCCAGTACCTCTATTGAGAGAATAAGCAAAGGTAAGGTTCCACGCTTTTTCTTTTATACTCATGGGCAGTCCGGAGCCAGCTTCCTACAAAACAAAAAAATTATGAAAAAGTTTTTTATGGCAGTCATTACCTTAATGATGACACTTAGTATTTCGGCACAGTATCATATTGATTTTAGCGATAGTACTATGGCTATAGTAGATAGTATCAGTATGATAGCTACTAAGGAATTTAAGAAGCCAGACCCTTCTGCGGGGATTGGTGTATTCTCTGTTTCAGCCGACAAGCAAGTAACTTTCTCAAAGGGTAATTTGCAATATACCCAATCTACCGACACATGGTCTTTTGCAAGTGCGCAATACGAAATAATAGGTACGGACAATGTGACAGGTGGTAGTGTCCCAAATTCAGGTTTTAGTAAGTCGGGTACTGCTTTGGCTGATAAGATAGATTTGTTCAGTTGGAGTAATATTGCAACGAACTTTGGTGTAGGTACTTCGACTGATAACAATGATTATAGTGCTTCGTTTGTAGATTGGGGTGAGAATCAAATAGGTAATGATGCTCCTAATACTTGGCGTACTTTGACTTATGATGAGTGGGATTATCTCCTACATGAACGTACTAATGCAGATTCTCTTATTGGTTCAGCTCAAATTAATGGTGTCAATGGTTTAGTTCTCTTGCCAGATAATTGGGTTTGCCCTGAAGGTGTGACTTTTAAGTTTGGCTGCCTTCATTCTTTTGTAGATTCTATAGAGACTATTGAGGATATTTATGCACAATCTTTTACTATTGACCAGTGGTCGAAGTTGGAATTCTCAGGTGCTGTTTTCATCCCTGCCGCGGGCGTACGCACCGGTACTGATGTATCTAATGTGCAGCTATTTGTTTGCTTTTGGTCTGCCACTGGGTGGGATAGCCTCACAGCCTTTCACTTCACCTACCTCGGCTTTTGTTATGGGGAAAATGGCGTTGAGGAACACGAGATTGCAAGCTCCGTGCGTCTTGTTAAGGATTTGCAATAAGAATATCCCGATTTTGTTCGAAGCGAAGCCACGACAAAATCGGGTGTGATACCACTGTATTTTCTGTTGCTCTCCTCGATGGGGAGCAACAGAAATTCGTATAAAGAGGTCTCTACGCTGCGGATAAATTAATCTGAGTCGGAAAAATAGTCAGATGTAAATAAAAAAAGATTGATTAACATTTTGTTAACCAATCTCTTGTGGGCGTTGACGGATTGGTCTCGCTTCGCTCCCAATACCTATACCCTTCGGGGGTTAAAGCACAAACATACTGAAAGGCTTGCAGCCTATCCTTTTTGTCGCTTACAACATCCCAATTAGTAAACTATTGTCTATTATAAGCAACAAAAAAAAGGACATCAACGATGTCCTTTCAGTTTGTTTGTGGGCGTTGACGGATTCGAACCGCCGACCCTCTGCTTGTAAGGCAGATGCTCTAAACCAGCTGAGCTAAACGCCCGAATGGGAATGAATGGTGGGCGT
>JAZSGL010000063.1:0-2126 GCA_045532735.1 Paludibacteraceae bacterium
CACTCCTTGCCCTCGGTGACGAGATAGGTTTTGGATTCTTCTTTCTTTTTGTAGATATATATCCCATTATAGGAGCAACATTGTAACTCTTTTTTCAGACCATCCATGTAATAGAAGTCATTTTCGAAGATTCCCATGGAAAGCGAGCCTATACCCTCGATCCATATGTCGGTGTGGTTTGATTTTATCATACCTTCGTAGCTTGGCGCAATGACCATATATTTGCGTGGTAGTCCATCAAGCAATAGGGTATCACCAATGCTCACTACTGTATAAAAGAAACCAGCTTCTTCATTTTCGGTACTTGTCGCAAACATGTCACCTACTCCAAGCCCAAAATCAAACATAAGTTTCCCGTCTTGATAATACTTATCTCCTTCTTGTCTGCAGTAGCCTACTTCAATTGTCCCCATGCTACTATCCTTCACGTTGCGTGTTTGCTTGTATAGCTTTTTGTATCTGATATCCTCCACAATCGTGTCTCCCTCAATCCACATGAACACATCATTCGTATATCTGTCGTCGATATAAGGTACTTGTGTCCTGATGTGCCACTTCTTGCCGTCTACGTCCAAATCCTGTTCATTGGCTGCGAGTTTGCTGTGCATATCGTACGGAACTCCCCACAGGAGTTCACCGTTGCGATAAAAGTTTATAGGGTCATATATCGGGACGTAAGCATTAATCATTACCCACATGTAATTGGGGAAGAAGAATGGGTAACTCTGATAGCCGATACCATACATCAGACCTTCTGCGACTTGTACTTCTCTGCCATTGTGCAGGGTACATGTGCTTATTTGGTCGATGCCTTCGTATACGGTTTCTTCCATGTCGTTCATTCCAAGACAAATGGTATCTCCTTCATTACGGTTGGGCGATGAGAAGTCGTAGAGGAACTTCCAGTCGTTGCCATCGTCATTCATGTATTTGAAGTATACATATCCGTTGTCTGCCTCATAGATGACACCCTCCAACTCAGGTGTGAAGGCTTTATGCGGATGATTGGTTATAGTGGTGATGTCGCGGTCAAACTGTTGCCACAACGTCACACATGGCTTCCCGTCAACGATGGTGTCATTGCCCGTCCACATCTCATAGTAGATGGTCTCTTTAGGAACTGTCTGGTCCATTTCCGCAAAGTTTACGGTTATCACGTTGGTGCAACGAATGCTGTTTGCAGGGAAGAAACGTTCTTTATCTCCAGATTCTTGCGCTGTGGCGGTACCTGTGATAATGGAACAGAGCAGGAGTGGCAAACTAAAAATCCTCTTTTTCATAGTAGAAAATGTGTTTCTTTTCATTATTGAGAGCAAATATAGACATTATATGGTAAAAAATAACGAAATTGGGTATTGCAAAAGTATTGCAAAGTGAAAAACACCGATGGAATGGGCGAAAATTGCATCGTCTGAATAGTGCCGTTTGTGCTGCAACAGAATGAAAAAGGGCGTTTCTATATGGCGAAAGTTCATAAATCGGTTGGCTTTGGCAGAGCGTAGATCTTAAAGCGAAGCTCTATATTGGCGTGTGGCGCTGCAACGATGAGGATAACGAAAACCTAAGAATTGAGCATAGCGGAAATCTCACAGAGATTCCTCGTCGCTGCGCTCTGTCGGGATGACACACCTCATCAAAATCCAGTACTTCCTTGCCAGTACTCGAGTACTTAGCCGTAAGTACTCGAGTACTTGGCCTCAAGTACTGCAGTACTTGCAAGGAAGTACTGATAGTTACGTCATTTTTCTGATTTGCCAAGAGGTTAACGTTAATAGCGCAAGCACTTGGCTCGTCCAAGAACGTCATCGTTATCGTTGCTGTGTGCAAGCACGAGGGAAAACGCATTATAAAAATATTCCCGTTTCACGCAGCTTTTTGTCTCACGCGAATCTCGCAAATCACGCGAAAACGCATCATTTCACTCGCGTTTGCCATCCGAACGGCTACATACGAGCGATAGCGATGTATGATTTTGCGAGATTTGCGAGATTCGCGTGAGATAATCATGTCAAATAGAGGATATAAACAGGATATTTCAATGGGAAGAAATTATAATATAGCAGTTGTCCAAAAAGGCAAATTTACCCTTAACCCTTTAACCAACAACGCTGTTGCGATTACCCCAT
>JAZSGL010000036.1:0-5944 GCA_045532735.1 Paludibacteraceae bacterium
ATGTACTTGATAGCAGCTTCTTGTTTGGTCATAATCGTTTGCTTTTATGCGTTTCACGGTGCAAAATTACTGCTTTTTTTTGAGCCGTAAAAGGGCAAAATTTTGACCTTTTTTCGTTGCCCGTATTGTTGTAACTTTGCGGGAAAAATCACAGGATTATGACGTATTTATCGTTTTTGCAATGGCCAGCGAATGTGGCAATAATTGAGGAATTGTACGCTTTTGGTGTTATTAGTAATGCACGCTACACACATAATCAGATCTTGCTAGCATATATAGACATGCGCCAGCAAGACCCGAAGATAAGCGACCTAGAGTGTGCTTATCGTTTATCAAAAAATCCGCAATACGCCCTCTCAGAGGATAGCATATTGCGGATTATCAAATGGGCAAAGCGGAAAGTGTGAGCAAGCTAGCCGATAATACCAACAAGAGCACGCTCGCGGCGTGCTCTTGTGCTTCATATATGGAGTCGGGGTTATCGACGAATGATTTTAGTATGCGAAGGAAATTATGGAGTCGGGATTATTGACGAATGATTTGAGTATGCTCAGGAAATGCATCATCAATACTCGTTACGCTATAAGGGATAGTGACGGAACGCAGCGAGGAGCACTCCTCGAACGCCTTATATCCTATACTTGTTACGCTATTAGGAATCCTCACGGAAGTCAGCGAAGAGCAACCCCTGAACGCTAGACTTCCAATACTCGTTATGCTATTAGGAATGGTTGTGTTTTGGCAACCAGCAATAAGGGTATTCGTCGCAGTCTCAATAATCGCATTACAGTTATCACGACTATCGTAAGTGTTATTACCGCTTGCAACTACCATAGAGGTGAGCGATTTGCAACCCCCGAACACCCCCCATCCAATACTTGTTAAGCTATTAGGAATGGTCACCGATTTCAGCGATTTGCAACCCGCGAACGCAATCCATCCAATCCTCGTTACGCTATTAGGAATGGTCACCGTAGTCAGCGA
The DNA here is from genome assembly GCA_045532735.1 of Paludibacteraceae bacterium. GTDB lineage: Bacteria > Bacteroidota > Bacteroidia > Bacteroidales > Paludibacteraceae > Colicola. The sequence continues at coordinate 985 of JAZSGL010000036.1, forward strand.
GGTGCAACCCTCGAACGCACCTTCTCCAATACTCGTCACGTTATTAGGAATCGTCACGGAGGTCAACGAGGTGCAATCCATGAACGCCAAATCTCCAATACTCGTTACGCTATTAGGAATAGTCACGGAAGTCAATGCGGAGCAACCCGCGAACGCCCCCTCTCCAATACTCGTTACGCTATTAGGAATAGTCACGGAAGTCAGCGAGGAGCAACCCCAGAACGCCCCCTCTCTAATACTCGTCACGCTATTAGGAATAGTCACAGAAGTCAATGATTTGCAACCATCGAACGCATACTCTCCAATACTCGTCACGCTATTAGGAATAGTTGTGTTTTGGCAACCAACAATAAGGGTATTCGTTGCAGTCTCAATAATCGCATTACAGTTATCACGACTATCGTAAGTGCTATTACCGCTTGCAACTACCATAGAAGTCAGCGAAGAGCAACCCAAGAACGCATACCTTCCAATCCTCGTTACGCTATTAGGAATAGTCACGGAAGTCAGCGATTTGCAATCAGAGAACGCACTATTTCCAATACTCGTTACACTATTAGGAATGGTCACCGATTTCAGCGAGGAGCAACCAGAGAACGTCCTATCTCCAATCCTCGTTACGCTGTTAGGAATAGTCACCGATTTCAGCGAAGAGCAACCATAGAACGCTGCCTCTCCAATCCTCGTCACGCTATTAGGGATAGTCAGGGAAGTCAATACGGAGCAAAAACCGAACGCCTCCCCTCCAATCCTCGTTACGCTATTAGGAATAGTCACAGAAGTCAGCGAGGTGCAACCATCGAATGCCGCCTCTCCAATACTCGTCACACCTTGTGGAATAGTCACAGAAGTCAGCGAGGTGCACTCCGCGAACGCCCTATCTCCAATCCTCGTTACGCTATTAGGAATAGTCACAGAAGTCAGCGGAGAGCAATCCCTGAACGCATACCCTCCAATACTCGTTACGCTATTAGGAATAGTCACGGAAGTCAATGATTCGCACCCCTCGAACGCACCACCTGATATTAGTCGAGTATTTTCTTTGATACGGAAATGACCTGCAAAACCTTCATCTACCCTTATCAAACAATTGTTAATATATAATACCCCGTTTCCCCAATTAGCAGGATTTTCGTATAACGCTGTACCCTTGAATGCTTCGTATCCAATACTCGTCACGTTATTAGGAATCGTCACGGAGGTCAACGAGGTGCAATCCCTGAACGCCCCATCTCCAATACTCGTTACGCTATTAGGAATGGTCACGGAAGTCAATGATTCGCACCCCTCGAACGCCCCATCTCCAATTCTTGTTGCGCTATTAGGGATAGTGACGGAAATCAGCGAGGTGCAACCCCAGAACGCCCCATCTCCAATTCTTGTTACGCTATTAGGAATGGTCACAGAAGTCAGCGAGGAGCAAAAACTGAACGCCTCATTTTCAATATATGTAAGGGTATAACTATTTCCTCTGTAATAGATAGTTTCGCTAAGAAAGACATTTATAATATCCTCGTCTGCGAAAATCAGTCCAACAGTAGTAGGTGTTTCAATTTCAAATGTTAGTTTACCGTTCTTAAATGTTTCATTTAATACTGTAATTTGAGTATGCGAAGGAAATGCATCATTCCCAATACTCGTCACGCTATTAGGAATGGTCACCGATTTCAGCGATTTGCAACCCCAGAACGCCCCTTCTGCAATACTCGTTACGCTATTAGGAATAGTCACGGAAGTCAGCGATTTGCAACCATCAAACGCCCAATATCCAATACTCGTTACGCCATTAGGAATGGTCAAGGACTTCAGCGATTTGCAACCAGAGAACGCATGCTCTCCAATACTCGTCACACTATTAGGGATAGTCACGGAAGTCAGCGATTTGCAACCCTCGAACGCCCCCATTCCAATACTTGTTATGGTATAACTGTTTCCTTTGTATTCGATAGTTTCGCTAAGCAAGACATTTGTAATATCCTTGTCTGCGCCAATCAGTTCAATAGTAGTCGGTGTTTCAATTTCAAATGTCAGTTTTCCAATCTTAAACTCATCCGCCATCATACTCGTTGTCGCGAGCAATACGGCAAAAATAATAATCAATCGTTTCATGATATGGGTGTTGTTTATAACTCCTAAAATATTTGCAAAGTTTTAGGAATTTATTTTATATTATGGAATCGCTCTTGCAGTTCTGCAATGCGTTTCATGAGGTCATCAAAAGCTGGTGCTGCTTTGAAGATGAAGGTTTGGATCATATTCGCATAGTCTGCGCGGAATGCCTCAAGCAATTCTTCTGGCGGATAGAAGCATATATTGTTAGATAGATTCTTCTTGTAATCCACATAGTGTAGATTATAGAATTGCTGACGATGCTCGATGATATGATTGTATAATTCCTGATTAGCCAAAGCTTTTATGCCGAAATCAGTATCCATGAGTTTCTCCAAATCGTAGTAATGACGGCTCATGCGTCTTGTGCGTGGTTTCGATTTTTGAAACTCCTCATTGAGCAGGAATGCTTTTTCAAGGAATGTGCGCTCTGGTGAAACAGTATTGATGATACAACGTGTTTCTTCGTCAAGGTCATCAAAAGTCTCGTGCAATAATGAAACGATAGGGCGTGGCTCAAATGGTTCTTTGAGCGATAGACAACTAACTTCAACCTTGACGATAGGTAGGATATAATCTGGTTGGAAACCTTCGATTGTGGTATTATACTTTATATGTAGTACCGCAGGATCTTTATCGCTGTCAATTGGTACAATAACACCATCGCGCGTTTGTGTGGTTACAGGGACAATTTCAAAAGAAGAGATACCCAGTGCCTTCAATTGCTCTCGCAATTCGTCTGCCAGTAGTGTATGTACCACTTCTCGTGATTGCTTGCGCAAGCGTTCGCGTTGGGATTTGTTTGCTCCTGCGGCAAAAGCATATCCTTGCTTCTCGAACCATTCGCGTCCGAGAGAAATGTCAATATCCTCACTAAATCGGTTGATTAGTCTCCATCCCTTGCTGAGTGATGTGCCACCCTTGAATAGCAGATATGGGGCAAATGATGTTTGGAACAGCGCACGCAATACTGCAGTCACCCACCAATCTTTTTCTACGGAAGGAGTGTCAATATCCAGTTGTTGGGAAACGGTATTCAAAGCAGCATCGCGCTCCTCAGGTGATAAATCAAGCCATTTCATGTTGAATCTTATTTTGTACTTGCAATAATAGTTTTTTGATTGCTTGTGGCATACGCATGATGTCCTCTGTTGCTTCTGCATTGCCTTGATAGTGTCGCATTACGTCATACACTACGCTCATTTGTTCGTCGGTTAGGTTGCCTACACCCACACTACGTAATGCCTGGCAGAAAGCAGCCAAGTTTTTGTCTTTGTATGCAAAATGCCTTGGCACACCGCGCTTGAACTCTATCGTTCTGCCACCTATATTGATTGGACGAGCCGAACCGCTGGTCAAAAACACAGCTTTCATTGGAACTTGCTCGCTCAATCCAAACATATTCTCCGCAGTTTCACCTACAGGAAGAATTTGCACATGATCTCGTTCGGCTATTGCTTCTGCTAATTGTACCATGCTTGGCATAGCAATGCCGTATTTGGTGCGAGCTGGCTTCATATAGATGCCGTTAGCAAGGCGTACAAGCCTTCCGTCATCAGCAGCTGCTGATAACAGTTTAGAGATGTAAGTAGGGTCGTACTGAGGGAAGTCCGAAATCATAAGCAATGCTTTCGGAGCAGTCCCTTCTATAGCCTTATTTACGATGTTGCCAATAAAATCTGTTTTCATTTTTCCTAAAATTTGTGCAAAATTATGGGAATTTTTTGATATGTGCAAATTATGGGATATAAAAATGAATTTTTATTGTGATTTTACATATTTTTGTCGGGATTTATTACTTGTTGACACCTATGTGCTTCTCCTGAAGCGCGGCAGGGTGTTCTTATCTCACTTTGTTCGAACGATCGCTTCACGTACGATTGCCGCGCAAAATATTGTCTCTATTGTTAAAATTATCCCTAGAGCGCGCTGTGTTGTTGCGCGTGCAATTGTTGTTGAATAAAGTTGTTTAAGTTGTTGATTCACATAATCTGTGTCATGTCATACATTGTGGTGTCAACTCGTATATAGTTCCCTTTTTATATGCTTCTTACAATCTCACTTTCCCATCGTTGCATTTTACACGAACAGCGCGAGTGTGACGCTTGTAATGTTTGTCTTTCTTGATGGCTTTCCATTGTTCGGTAGTACCATTAAACAGCATTGTCTTCAGCGATTTGCAACCATCGAACGCCCACTCTCCAATACTCGTTACGCTATTAGGAATGGTCACCGATTTCAGCGATTTGCAACCCTCGAACGCCACCTGTCCAATACTCGTTACGCTTTCAGGAATAGTCACCGAAGTCAGCGATTTGCAATCCTTGAACGCATACCCTCCAATACTCGTAAGGGATAACTATTTCCTTTGTAATCAATCTTTTCGCTAAGAAAGACATTTGTAATATCCGCGTCTGCGCAAATCAGCTCAACAGTAGTTGGAGTTATTGTTTTAAATGTAAATTTACCTATCTTAAATTCTTCTGCCCACAGATTTAATGCCTCCCCAATAAGATATACTTCTTCATTTTTCTATTCTTGTTAATGCAACATGTACATATTCAGAAATAATTGATTCATGGTAGAAATCATGAATAAAAAGTGTATCATTACGATATAGATAAGTACACCTCATTTCGTAAAATTCAGCGTCTTTTGGTAACCATAATTGAGTAATATGAAACGCCTGATCATCCATAGTATAGCGGTAATCTGGGATTAAGTCCTTACCTATAAAAAAATACTCATTTGTTATCGTAATCTTTTCTCTATCGTTGACCATTCCTATCCTCGCACTCCATTCACCTACAAAGGGCGACACTCCTGGATCAGAAGGATAACACGAACTAAA
>JAZSGL010000090.1:0-8899 GCA_045532735.1 Paludibacteraceae bacterium
GCCTCGCGCTCGACAGTATCCCCTTCGCCTCGCTCGGCGATGAGGAGCGGGCACTCTATGCCATCCTGCGCACGCAAGCCGACTATAAGTGTTACGTACCGCTCACCACCGACACCCTCATTCGCTATGCCACCACCTATTATAATAGGACCAGGAAGAACTACCGCGCCGCCATGGCCTGGTACTCCCTGGGGTGCGTGTATACTGAGCTGAAGCACGATGCGCCAGCCGTGGAGGCCTACCTGCAAGCTCAGAGTCTCTTTCCTGATACTACAGTACTATATTATCAGCTGTGCTATCAGAATCTAGGTCAGCACTATTTGAATAAAAATATGCCCGATAAAGCGTTGGCAGCATATACGGCATACCATAATGTAGCAGAGGACTATGACCACTTGTATGCCGATATAGGATTGGCTCAGGCCTATATTTATAAGAATCAGCCAGAGAAAGCCCGCGAGAAATTGGAGAATCTATTGCAATATTCCGGTGAGATAGATACACTAAGCCTAGAAACCATACTCTTTGAATTGGGCAAAATAGAATATACCTTCTCCAAAGATTATGATAAAGCAGATGCATATTTCAACCAACTCATTGCTTTGTATGATACAAACGAGGTGGATGCGGCACATTGGTTTAAGGGAAGCATCGCAGAGTCTCGTGGACACTATGATACCGCTAGGTGCTATTATGAAATGGCCATGCAGGGATATGATGAGGTATACCTTCGATACAACTGCGCCCGTAGCCTGCTCTATCTGACGCTTGATTCCGTAGTACACTCTAATCTCTACAGCTACATTAAACTTTTTGAGCAGATGGGCGACTCCATCAAAAGAGTCGAACGTCGTTCCGAGATTGACGAGATACATACCGCTCATCAGGTGGAATTACAGCAGCGTGAGCTTGCCCAGCGCCACCAGCGTTTTATCTTTATCATCGTATGCCTGCTGGCATCCACGGCAATCGGTGTACTCCTTATTGAACGTCATCGCAAACAGCATTATCTTCGTTTGCAGCAAGAACTGCAGCGCAACCAAGCGAGAATATACAAAATGTACCAATCCATCGAGGAAAAACGTGATAATGGTTCGCTTGCGCGTGAGCAAATATTGGCACTCTATCGCGACAATCTTTCTAAGAGTGTGGCTCTATTCAAGAAGGAGCGTTGGGCTACCCGTCTGCAACAATTGAGTGAACTGCGGAGTAAAGAGATTCCTTCTTTTACTGTTAACGAGCGTGAGCAACTGGTCGAAGTGCTTGAGCGTTGCTTTGTCAATGTCATCACAAACTTGCGCGACGAAGCAGCCAAGCATAAAAGCCGTCTCAAGGCTGAGGATATCCACCTTTGCCTGCTCCTTTCGCAGGGGTATTCCATTGGGGTTATCCGTGAATGTTTGACGGCATCTTCCGATGACGTTGTCAGGAAGCGTAGAGTACGCCTTGGTGATAAGTTACCAGAGGATATTTTGCAGTTATTCTCTATTTGACGTGTAAGCTATAGATATTCAGCAATATAATGCCCTCTCTGTATCTCGTCGGAAAAGTGCGGAGCGAAAATGTCTTGTTTTTGTCTTGCTCTTTTTTCGTCTGAAATGTTGTTTCTGCTATACATTTGTATCAAAAACAAAAAGCAGTATCAGTATGAAAAAGGTATTTATGTTTTTAGTGTTGCTTAGCTGCACGCTATCGGGTTTTGCTGAAGAGACGCCTATTCAGTTGAAAAGAGAGAAACGACCGATTAGGCGTAATGAAACTCAATTACCCACCGCCTCTATTGACGGTCAAGTATTAACCATCGAATTCAGCGAGGCTGCAGCATCGCAAGTTACCGTAAAAGGCCAAAGTACTCAAGTAGTGGTGTATAATGGTACATTTACAAGCGATCAAGTTGTAATCACTCTTCCTTCTTTGCCCGAAGGTGAGTATTGCTTGGAGATAGAGCAGGGTGACTATGTATATATAGGAGAGTTTGATATAGAATAAACAAGTATATAACTACCACAATGAAAACACACATTATTGCGGTGCTACTCCTTTTCCTTACTGTAATGGCAGGAGTAGCACAAACACGCAGCGTACAGTTTTCGTACGACCATGCTGGCAACCGCACTTCCCGTGCGATAGTTCTCCCTGCGGCTGCTCAAAGCCGCAGGACACCGAGTGACAGCACCAAGACAGAGGTGTTTACCGATGTTTTTGCCGAGTATCAACTTCATGTGTACCCCAATCCCACACATGGAGAACTGAAGATTGAACTACGCGGACTTCCCGAGGGTGCGAGCTATCATCTGCTCATAGCCAGCATGTCAGGTCAGGTCATCATCAGTCGCAAAACGACAGAGAATCCTACGGTGGCCGACCTCACCGAGTGTCCCGCTGGTATCTACATCATGCGCATACAATATAAGGACTACAATAAAGATTTCAAGATAATCCGTCTCTAAACACACATATAACACGTTATTATTATGAAAAGACTCGTCACTATGGTGCTGAGCCTCATGCTTGGCGCATCCCTATTTGCCGACAATGAACTTGTTGTTGGCGATATCAACATGTCTGCTACCGTTGACCAGATAGGCGGAGCCTCCATTACCATTCCTATCGAAGTGCCAGCAGGGGTCAACGGCATGCAGCCCAACCTGGCATTGGTGTACAATAGCCACAGTGGATACGGTCTTGCAGGCTGGGGATGGGACTTGGCTGGCATATCTTCTATACAGCGTACAGGTAAGACGCTCTATCATGATAGTATTGTCGAACGCATAAAATTTGACTATACAGACAACCTTTTGCTTGACGGAGAACGCCTGTTATTGCAGTCAGGAACCAACCTTAGGCCCGGGGCTATTTATCGCACCGAACGTGAAAGTTTTAATCTTGTAGAGATGACCGATGACAAAAGTTTTACTGTTCAATCCAAGACAGGAGATGTCTCAACCTATGGCGACACATATAAATCGCAGCTAACATGTAACTATGATATTCCCCAAATATGGTTTCTGTCTAAAGTCGTAGATAATAACGGTAACTTTATTAACTACACATACAATTATAATAGATTTAGTGACGTCAACGACACCTACATCTCCAAGATTGAGTATTCAGGGGACATTTCAGCACCTACTACAAGCATAGAATTCGAATATGAGGATATACCGAACGAACGCTATATATATGTTGGCTCGAGTCGGTTTTCCAGGAATAAGATCCTAAAAAGTATAAATGTAAAGAATTCCGGAAATCTGCTCTATTCTTACATACTGACTTATGATCATGCAGATGTACAAAGTAAATTAATTTCAATAATGAAGGTCGCTGCCAATGGAGACTACTATAATACTACAAATATTACATGGAATACTACAGGAACATCTAGTGAGGTGGTTTCCAATGTTTCCATTTCACGTAAAGACGAATTAATCTTTGCTGACTTTACAGGTGATGGCTTAACTGATATCTTTAGCTACAAGGAAGAGGATAAGAATTGTATACTATACACGAATACAAGTACAGAAAATGCTGTTAGTTTCAGCTCTACATCTTTTTCTTCGGCAAAGAATCTCAAAAAAATAAAGGTCCTTGATTACAATGGTGACGGTCGCAAAGATCTGGCAGGAATATATGACGATACCCGTATAACTTATTTGATATCTAATGGAACAACATTTAATACCACATCTAACTATATAAGTGCCCCTCAAGAGGACTTCAGCGTAGGAGATTTTGATGGAGACGGCTGCGATGAAATTATACCTACAGGTGTTAATAAAATGTACCAATACAATGCTGATGTGGTACCATTTACGGGCATCGCTACATGGTCAAACTCTAGTAGTTTCATATATTCCATGTCAAAGAATAATGCCCCCTTGGATTTCAACGGAAACGGGAAGACGGATTTGTTGATTTTTACAGATGTATACTATTATATATATGAATTCGATGAATCCACATCTAAATTCAAGCAGATTGGTTTAGGGGTTCTGAACAGTATGGTTGAAAAATTTCTTTCTTTCAGTAAATTCTATTTTGGAGATTTCAATGGAGATGGTTCTACGGACTTCCTTCATTTGGGTTATGAATCGCCGGACGATTATAGAATTATGGCACGTGTGTTCGTGTCAAGAGGAGGACAATTAGTGGAAGAGATGAAACAACATATTGGCTATACCGGGATCTTTGTCAATGACTTCAACAATGACGGCATCTCGGACATTGCATACTTAGCAAATATAGATGGAATTGCTCATTTGTATGTAGGCATTAACAACTGTGATGAGTTTGTGATATATGACCAAACCTTCAATACTCCCCCTGCAGACTTTAATACGTTTTTCTTTGAGGACATACGTGGAACAGGGCGTGCTGATTTTGTCATGTTCAACAACAAAAGCAAAATTACAACTAAACAGGTGTTTACCAATAATACTATGCTTGTCGATAATGTCACCGATGGCATGGGCAACACCTATGATTTCACCTACAAGTCCATAGCAAACAGCAATGTATATACCAATACTCGGGTAGGTGGTGGAGGTGTATTGCCTCTTGTAAGTCCGTTCTATGTCGTTTCTGATTACACGGCTCCCTACACCTCACTCTCCTATCATTACAAGAACGGTCGTTACCATACGCAAGGCAAGGGATTCTTTGGATTTGAAGAGGTGACAACTACAGATAATCTCAGTCAGACACGCAAGAAAGATATTTGCTATCTTACCACAGCACACTTGTGCTACTATCCTTATAGTACAACAACTACAACCCTGGATGGCGACACCATATCCTATCTGAAGTACCGGTATTCTGTGCGTGAGATGGGAGGCAAACGTATTTTCCCACACCATTCGGGATACGAATATACCGATCACCTTACAGGTATCAAGGAAACGCTGGTGAGCCTATATGACAACGACGGCAATCTTTCCAGTGCAACCAAGACACGAGGTGACTGGAAAGAAATCTCACAATACCAATATATCAATGCAGGCTCTTGGTGCCCCAACAAAGTCAACAACAGTCTCATTTATAATACATATAATGGTGGAACATCTCCATATCGCCGTACTTTCTACAAATACGACAACCGCGGCAACCTCACCCGTCAGACCATAGATACATTGTATACAGATACATATCGGCTGGTCAAGCAGTTCATGTACGATAGTTTCGGTAATATCACGAAGGAGATAGTGTCTGGTAGTGGACAGACACGTACGCGTACATATACATATTCGACCGATGGGCGCTTCCTCCTCACTTCTACGGATGAACTGGGACAGACCACAACCAATACCTATAATTCCGATTGGGGAACCCTACTTACTCAAACGACAAATGCAGGTGTCACCAAGAATAGCTATGACTCATTCGGCCGTTTGTGGAAGACGATAGCTCCCGACAGTGTAGTATATACTATATCCTCGCAATTTGTGTCTGGTGTTCCCAATGTACGATATATGGCACATGAGACACGTACCAACAGTGCACCCGTCACAACCTATTACAATGCTGCTGGCAAACCATTGTTCATAAAGAAGATGGGGCATAATGATAGGCAGATATATACAGCCTATACATACTTCCCCAACGGACAGGACAAACTTATATCCGAACCCTATTTCAGCACAAGCATTGCGGCTGCTGCATCGCAGACATTCACGTCGGACAATGCTACACTCTATACATACGACGAATATCAGCGCCCCAGTCGCATGGAGAGTCCTGAAGGCACTACGTCGTATGCATACAGTGGTCTGACTACATATGTAAATACCCCTACTGTCAATCAAACGACAAAACTTAATTTATCAGGCTTTACGGAATTCGAACAAGTGGGGGCAACTTTAATTCCATTTGCAGAAAGACCAGAGCTGATACCTCTATACAAGAGAGTCTCATATGCCTATTACCCCACAGGGCAAGTGAAGACGGCTACTCCCGACGGAGGTAGTGCCGTCACTATGGAATACGATGTACAGGGCAACCGTACAAAACTGATAGACCCCGATGCGGGCACTATCACCAACACCTATAATGCATTTGGTCAGGTGCTCAGCCGTTCCCAAAGCGTACATGGTTCTACACCTGTAGTGACAACATATAATTATGAGGAAAATAGCGGAAGGTTGCTCACTGAAACTACAGTAGGCGATACCACGAAGACAAAGACATATACTTATGATGGAATCTTCAAGAACAATCCTTATCAAATAAAGTATAGTGTAGGAGAATACATTGAATACCGCTATGATGAGTACGGACAATTGAAAAAAATGTATAGAAGAAATGCAGCCCCCAAGTTGATAGGCCAGACAGATACCTATCGCCAAGGAATGCTGAAAGAAAGACAGCGCTCGTATGCAGGTACAACATATTATGTGTATGATGACTATGGGAATATGATTGAAGAAATGATAAAGACCCGCTTAGGCCAGAAAACAACTGTTTGGAAACTGTTGGAGCAGAATGCCCGTGGTCAAGTGGTCAGAGAACAGAAAGGCGATGTCATTACTACTTATGCATACGACAAATGTGGCAGGGTGCTGTCTATCGTAGCTCCAGGGATTATAGATTTTGCCTACGTCTATGATGAAAGAGGAAATGTCGTCAGTAAGACGGACAACATTTGTGGGCAGACAATGGAATACACTTATGACCACTTGATGCGCCTGCAATCATGGACGATAAACGATTCGGTAACCCACACGGTTACATACGATGCCGCTACGGGCAACATCATCAGTAAATCGGATTTGGGTGAGCAGTCTGCATTTTCTTACGATGCCTCTTCGAAGCCTCATGCGCTACGTGGTGTGTCGGGAGTTGCCGGGGACTGGGGAGAGTACGATATGAACATCACATACACCGATTTTAGCAAAGTGAAATCGATACAAGGCGATGGCGTTGACTATCAGATTGAATACACTCCCGACGAGCAGCGTTTCAAGAGCGTACTTTCCGAAAATGGGCACACTGTCACCCGCTACTATATGCCGGATTGCGAGATTATTATCGATTCGCTTGGTAATGAAAAAACTTATACATACCTTTGTCATGGTGATTTTGGCTATGGCAATGGAACCGCTGCTTATGTTGCCCGCCATGGCTATTATGACGCCCAGGGTTCTTTGATAGTATTACGTACGCCTACAGGAAGTTCTACTACGCGTTATGCATATGATCCATGGGGAGCTAGTGTAGATCCTAATGATTGGACAAAGAGCATAGCAGCACCAGAACATCTATACATGCGTCGAGGGTATACGATGCACGAACGTCTCAGAGAGTTCGACCTCATCAATATGAACGGCCGTGTATACGACCCTGCCGTGGCGCAGTTCCTCTCGCCTGACCCCTATATACAGGATGCAGGCAACTGGCTCAACTACAACCGCTATGCGTATTGCTACAATAACCCGACGCGGTATGTGGATCCTGATGGAGAGTTTGCTGTTACAGCATTTCTTTTAGGTATGGTAGCCTCTGCAGCTATAGATTATGGCACTCAAGTTGCTTTTAACTATTTAAACGGATATAAAGGAAAAAAAGCTTGGGTTGACCAAGTCGATTTCTTTGATGTTGCAGTATCAGGTATCGTTGGAGGAGTGACGGCTGGGATTGGAACTGCAGTTATCTCGGATTATTCAAGATATATAGAGTTGGGGGAGATGTTCCTAACCTCGGCGGTAAATTTTAAGGGTGGTGAATGGCAATTTTCAACAATGAACGAATTTATGAGCGATGCTATTATAGGAATGGTGTCTCAAGCTGCTATTGAGGGGATTGCTTGGGGAATATCTGATTGTGTTGAAGGTTTTCAAATGAAAAATGTCTCTACAAATAGTACTGTTGAAATAGGAAGTAATGTCAATAGTTCCAGTCTTTCATTGTCTCAACATAATGTTTCCCCATACTCTGTTGGTGATGTTGTTAATGTTAGTGACCCCAAGATTGGTTTAAAATTAGAAGGCCATCACACGATGTCTTTCATGAAAGATGGTTATAAAATAATATATAATACACATACGCAAAAAGTCCTAAAGTCCATCCCCGTTTCAAGGCTTAAATGGGATAATGCATTAAAATCATATCAATTTTATCATCCCGGAACTCAACATCCTTATTGATTCTAAAAAACGAGTAAAACTATGCACAAACTACTATATCTCAAAGGAAAGGAATTGTGTAATGTGTATAAGGAATACATACACATTCAAGGTGCTCCACGCCCTATATTTCACAAACCTTACTATTGTTTGCCTGATAGACATTTTACAACAATGTTTCTACTGCGTGCAAAAACTGCTGTAAGGAAAGTAAAGGGAGCTCCAGATATGTATCCGCAAAGAGAATCCAACTTTTATACAAAGTTGGAGGAAGTACCTATTCCTTGGCTTAAAGGCACAAAAGTTACTGAAATCTTTGAGTTGTACATAACTGTCACTAATAAGCGAGCTGGCTATTGTATACAATTTGAGTTTGGACACAATATAGTAGGCTATCAGGATGTCGGTGGCGGCATAGAGATTATTATAGATGCCGACCTCGAAGCCTTAGGATATAGGAAAGAGAAAGTAATAGATGATTTCGGGTTTCGCTATAGAATATGATTAGAAGGTTTTTGATGCTGATACCTCTTGGCTGTATCTTATTACTATGCAGCTGCAAGAGTCTGGATAGAACAGTGGAAATATCGCTCACTGAGAACTATTACACCGGTAGCTTTGTGCGCCCCACCACACCGGATAAGGTGAGGGTGTATACCGACAATGCACCATTGCCCCTGACAACGGAGGTGATAGGTAAGTTTGCTGCCACTGACCCCGAGGCACGGCGCAATGCCTCGCTCGACGTGCTGCTCGACACGGTAAAGAAGGAGGCGAGCCGC
>JAZSGL010000092.1:0-3866 GCA_045532735.1 Paludibacteraceae bacterium
CCAAGAGATTGGTCGCGAGCCATTGATTTCGGTTGATCGTGAGGTGGAGTTGGCTGGTCGTATCCGCAATGGCGATAGAGCTGCCCTTGAGGAATTAACACGCGCCAATCTACGCTTCGTTGTCTCTGTAGCAAAACAGTACCAAAATCAAGGATTGAGCCTTCCTGACTTGATTGACGAAGGCAACCTTGGGCTTATCAAAGCAGCAGAAAAATTCGATGAGACACGCGGCTTCAAGTTCATCTCATACGCCGTATGGTGGATTCGTCAATCCATCTTACAAGCACTTGCAGAGCAAGCACGAATCGTGCGCTTGCCACTCAACCAATCAGGCTTGCTCAACAAAATCAACAAAGCTTACCAACGCTTTGAACAAGAAAACGAGCGCAAACCAAGCGCAGAAGATCTAGCAGAGATCTTGGATATCCCCGCAGACAAAATTGCAGAAACACTGAAGATGTCTGGACGCCAAGTCAGCGTGGACGCTCCATTCGTAGAAGGAGAGGACAATAGTCTGCTTGATGTGATGGAGAACGAAGATTCACCAAATGCTGATCACAGATTGATCAACGAATCACTCTCCAAAGAGATTGATCGCGCCTTGGAACAATTAACCCCTCGCGAGGCAGACATCTTGCGTTGTTTCTTCGGAATTGGAGTTCCTGAAAAAACACTTGAGGAAATCGGTATTGAACTAGATCTTACACGCGAGCGCGTGCGACAAATCAAAGAAAAAGCCATCCGAAAACTTAAGACCAGCTCACGAAGCGGAATCTTAAAAACATACCTCGGTTAAAAAAATCCTATTAGGTATAAAATAAGAGAGCGACACATGTCGCTTTCTTATTTATTGCCACTTATTATCAGTCATTATCCGCTCGAAATTCTCTAGGCATAGATGTTTCAAAACGTACTTTTTTCTCAGTCATAGGATGAATAAATTCCAACACCTTTGCGTGCAAGCACAAGCGATCAACGGGCGAAGACTCATTGCCATGACCATATCTGCGGTCCCCAATGACTGGATGACCAATACTCTGCATGTGTACACGAATCTGGTTCGTACGGCCTGTCTCTAAGTTCAGTTCAAGGAGAGAAACTGCCTTTTCAGAGTTCCCGACTCCCGATTCATATTCTTTGATCACCTTATAATGCGTCACAGCCTTTTGGCCACCATCATCTTTTGGCGACGAATACACCATACCTGTATGAGGATCCTCTGTGAGCCAAGTAGTAAGGGTACCTTCTTTCTTCTCTAACAACCCTTCTACGAGGGCTACATATGTGCGTTTGGTCACTAATTGTCGCCAATAGGTACGCATATACTCCTGTAATTCGGCAGACTTAGCAAATACTAACACGCCACTCGTCTCGCGGTCTAGGCGGTGTACCACATGCACAGTTGCTGAACGCGATTGCTTCTTTACATACTCTTTGAGAATGGAATATGCAGTCATCTCGCTGCTCTTGGGATTATAAGGTACAGTTAATAGTCCATTCTTCTTCTCCACAATAATTAGCGCATCATCTTCGTATATGATACGTAATTTTGGGTGACGAAGTTCTATGTTACCTCTACCTTGTAGCACTTGTATCACATCCCCCGCCTTGAGCGGAGTGTCATGTCGAGTTTGAATACCCGCATTGACGGTCACTCGTCGCTGACTAAGCAGTTGCTTCACGCTAGTGCGAGTCATTCCGCCTAGTTTAGATAGTAGAAAAGGCATCAACTCTGTTGCCGCTTCCACTCTGAAAGATGTATCTTGTTTGCGTCTCATTCTATAGTATTACTCAATTTCAATGCAAAGGTACAACAAAAAATGCACATGTGCAAGAAAAGTTAACTTTTATTGAAAATGAATAGGTTTATCCATCTGATATATGTTATACATTACCTTTAGGGTAAATTAATTAGACATCTCATTTCCTCTTGTGAGTTTAATCCATTCGACAGCGGCTTTTATATTCAGCACCAAGGTGATAAGGAACAGTACAAAAGTGAATATATTATTTGTCAACACATATATCACCATTCCTGCTAAGGTATAGACTATCCACCAAATCCATGTATCTATCTTCTTGTGAATCATCCAGAAATTTGCCAGGATAGATGCGGCAATCATCAAGCCGCCCATGACTTTGCTGAGAAGATTATCAGCGAAGTCATTCCCCGCCATCCAGCTCACAAAAAGCACATCAAGTAACACGATGATAACAGCAAACACCACATTAAGGAGCACACCTTTCGCCTTGAGCCATGAAGGTAATATGTCTTGCTTCTTTGTTCCTGTTTCCTGGTTCCCCAACGCTTGCTTACGCCAACGGAGCAGCGAGGTTGTCTGAAAAGGAATAAACAATGCAATGTGCAATACCACCAAATCCCAATTACCCCACAACGCAAACTGCCATGCCAAGAGAGCTGCCATTATGATAGCGCCCACAAAGCCAGTATAGTTCTTAGGATTTTGAATGGTTAACACATAAGCCGTACCCGCCACACTGGCAGGAACACCCACGATGAATGCCAAATCATGCCATTGCAACAGGGTACCATAGAGCGAGGGCACATACCATTCTAGTATATATAATATTAGGAATAAGGCAGCGTAGATGCCTAAGGAAATCAAGATATTGCGAGCAAATTCTTGCCAAAGAATCTTTTTCATGATGTAATAGCGGCATAACCGCAGTGTTGTTGGGTCTATTGCGTAAGGCGTAAAGGCTGAGGGATAAAAAAAGGCGAGCCGAAGCTCGCCTTTCGCAGTTGTATGATTACTTGCGGCGGTTGCCGTAGCGAGACATAAACTTATCAACACGACCTGCAGTATCAACAAGTTTAGATTTACCAGTATAGAATGGGTGACTGGTGTTAGAGATCTCCAACTTGATGAGTGGATAGGTAGTGCCATCAATCTCGATGCTGTCCTTCGTGTTAGCTGTAGAACGACTGAAGAACTGTGTACCATCGGACATATCTTTGAAAACTACAATGCGGTAGTTCTCTGGATGAATTCCTTTTTTCATGTTTTGTTTCCTTTCTTTAGCCGATTACTCAGCGATTACGTTCAACTTAATCTCAGCTTTAACCTCGCGGTGAAGTTTAGCAGTAGCAGTAGCCTCGCCCAAAACCTTCACAGCCTCGTCGATAGTGATGACCTTCTTGTCAATCTCGATGCCTTGAGCAGCCAAAGCCTCTGATACTTGAGCGGTAGTGATAGTACCGAAGATTTTGCCATCCTCGTTTGCCTTAGCAGAGAGGGTGATAACAGTGTTAGCCAATTTCTCAGCCAAGGCTTGAGCGTCAGCCAAGAGTTTAGCCATCTTGTGAGCTTGTTGTTTGAGGTTCTCAGCCAATTGTTTGCGGTTGCTGTCGTTAGCAATCACAGCCAAACGGTTAGGGATGAGGTAGTTACGACCGTAACCATCTTTTACCTTAACGATATCGTTCTTGTAGCCCAAGTTAGCTACGTCTTGAATCAAAATTACTTCCATGATGTTTCCTTTCTGATTAAATAGTTAATGATTCAAATTATTTCATCATATCGGTTACGTATGGGAGCAAAGCCAAGTGACGTGCTTTCTTCACGGCTTGAGCCACCTTGCGTTGATACTTCAAGCTTGTACCTGTGATACGGCGAGGAAGGATCTTACCTTGCTCGTTGAGGAACTTCTTGAGGAACTCAGGATCTTTGTAGTCGATGTACTTGATGCCAGACTTTTTGAAACGGCAGTACTTTTTCTTCTTTGCCTCGTTGGTCTTTGGGGTCAAATAGCGGATTTCGTCATTTTGTGCCATGATTAAGCCTCCTCTTGTTCTACTGGTTTAACATTTGCGTTACGACGCTTTTGAGCGTACTCAAATGCGT
>JAZSGL010000089.1:0-13512 GCA_045532735.1 Paludibacteraceae bacterium
GAGGATGATTTCTTCATGGGCTTCTTGGGTTTGTAACAACAATTGGGTTAGGGATTGCTCTACATCGGCCGCTGAACGACCACAGATGCTATTTTTGTTTGACGACAAGGAAGAGTTATTATTTGACGACAACTTAGACAATGTTCCGCTCGAATCAATATCCCTCGAGCGGCAAGGAATATTTTCTTTGGGCGCGGCAGGAAGTTGATTGCCGCGCAAGTTGTCGATATTGTCGTTCATATTATCCCCCACGACGAGGATGCAGCCAGTAGAGTGCTCGGGTTTGGTGCCGCGATGGAAGCGTATTCCGCTGCGTTGTGGTACATTCTGCACAATAGGCAGTAGTCGTTTAAAACGAGGTGACTGCGTAACGCGTATAGGGTAACAAATGGCGGGGATTTGATACCCCACGCGCTCCATGGTATTACAGAACCATCGACCGTTGATGACGAGGCGACCGGTGATGGCGGAGCCTTGGGATTGATTGCGGATTAGTTTGATATACATAAAGCGTATAGGGTTGTATAGGGTTTTTATTCTTTATACCGATAGTGGTAGTCAATGCCGATGAGTGAGCCGGCGAAGGTGAGTATCTCGCCAAAGGCGATGAGTACGGAGTGGTGTATCTCGCCCGTAGGCACAGCCACGAACCCGCACGCAAGCAATGCGCACCCGAAGGCGCACATTGCAACGGAGAGTATGAGTTGTGTTTTTCTCATGGGTTCGTGCGGTTAAAGTTTTACTCCTCGCCGTAGGCGTCCCACTCTTGTCGGAAGACATATCCCCAGATGGTCGCGTACTTCTTCTGCGCAGCGAAGCCTGCTTGATCGATAGGTACTTGTTGTGGGTTGATGAGTCGTGCACGGGTGGAGCGGCATACATCGGCGAACTTGTCGCGACGCAGCAATTCGTCGGCACCGGGTTTGGTGCTACGCACACCATATACGGTGGTGAAGTTGCGTTTGGTGGCTTTGCGGTGTGAGAAGCCTACTTTGTGGGTTTTACTGATGCGTCCGTGGACTTTTTCCACTGGGAACGCGTATTCTACTTTTGCCATTTCGTGTTAAGGGTTTTAAGGTTAATATTAGAGGTTAAAGATTAGAGGCTAGAGGCGGGCAGGGCGCGCGTTGCACGCCCCCGGAATTATACCGTATAATCAGCCCACTCTTGTGCCCAGATGTACGAGCGGAAGCTCTTGTACTTCTTTTGCGCTTTGAACGCAGCGGTATCGGCTGGGTCAGCAGCCTTGACGCGTGCAGCGGTGGAAGCAGCCACAGCTTTGAACTTCGCTTGATTCGCCAACTCGGCTGAACTAGGCTCGCTAGTGCGCTTGTTGCAGCGCTTCATAGTGTACTGAGTGTCGCCTCGCTTAGCGAAAGAGATGTCAGAGTGCTGACAGATTTTGCCAGTCATGGACTTAACAAGGTCCATAGGAGTGATTTTTGCCATCTTGTTTTAGGGTTTAGGTTTAAGGTTTAACGAATTAAGGTTGAAGGCTGGTTTTGCAAAACAGCGCAACCCGATATTTTCGAATTGCGCTGCAAAGGTAGTGATAAAATGAAGTTTTTGTTGGACTTCAAAGTCCAATAATACATTTTTCTTGTAGCGCAGCACTTCGTGAGTTAGGGTAGATAAGCAGTAGATACCGAGTAGATAGTACTTATCTACTCATCACTCATCACTCATAGTTCATACTTAAACTGGCGCTCCGCGCCTGTAAAAAAAAGTGTCAATTTTTAAGATTTCGCTTTCCCACATTCCCACATTTCCACACGAATTAATGTGTCGAAGTATTCAACCATTTGGAAAACGCCTCAAAGTACTCACGCCAAAAACGGCATTTTTTTAGGGGGTATTGGGGTAGATATAATTATATATAAAATATATAATATATTTTTTTATGCGAAATACCCATTCGCTCTTTTTTTCATGTGGAAATGTGGAAATGTGGAATTTGGTTTTGACTTTTGTAAAAATAGCAAATATTAAGAATTCCCTCAACTCTCAACTCTAAACACTCAACAATACTTGCATATATCAAATTTATTTTGTAATTTTGCAGGCGAAAATAATCTAATACACACAAATGCAACCTAATTTCATTTCAATAGACTTTGAGACTGCGACATGCGATAAGATGGCATGTCAATTGGGTATTACTATTGTAGAAGATGGCGAAATCAAAGATACAATTGTCCGTCTTATACAACCACCTCAAAATAAGTATGATTGGGGGTGTATAAATGTGCATCATATAACTCCCGAAAATACGCTCAACTCGCCTACTTTCGATGTTGTTTGGGAAGAAATAAAGCAACTATTTTCTCAGAACACGATAGTAGCGCATAATGCTGCGTTTGATGAAGCTGTATTAAGAGCCAATCTCGATTACTATGGTATAGACCACAATAGTATCGCCCCATTCCTTTGTACGTACAAGATTTATGGTCTATCGCTTGATAAACTATGCTATTTATTTGATATCCCTCTCGACAATCATCATGATGCTGGTTTTGATGCTTGCTGTTGTGCAAAATTCTATCTGAATCACTTAAATGGGGTAGAGGTTGATTGCTCAAAACTACAATCTATGCCTACGAAGGATTGCAATACTTACCATACAAGACTTTCTGGTAACATTCTGCAAAAAGACTTGAGTGGCGCTGATCCTTCAAATCCATTCTACAATAAGAAAGTAGTTATAACAGGCGTATTTGACATAGATAGAAAGGACTTAGCAGCCAAACTAAAGTCATTAGGCGCCGATATTGATACGGGCATCACTAAATGTACGAGTTATGTTTTTGTTGGGAAGGACGCAGGCCCATCAAAAATAGCAAAAATAAAATCACTCACAGAAGCTGGATATTCTATTGTCACTTTAGGACAGGATGATGCTAAGTCTGTAATGGAGAATAATTTATCATTAATCCAGCCACAAAATAATACCACTATGGAGACTCCAATATTATTTTCATCACCTATCAACAACATTCAGGACAATCCTTTTTACGGTCGAAGAATCGCATATACTGGCTCATTCACTATAGATGCCAGTGCTTTATCTAAGAAACTAAAAGAATGGGGAGCTGATGTCAATAACTCTATCACTAAAGCCACTAATATCGTGCTTATTGGAGAGAACCCTAACGCAGAAAAACTAAACCAATTAGAATCGAGAATTCACGATGGTTTTCATATCAAAAAGCTATATCAAGAAGATATTGATAAGATCTTCAGTGGTATTAATTGGGAGGATTATAACACATCTGCTGAAGTGGTTAAATCGCTTGATTTTACAATTGAGCATTTCAACCTACACCATTATCAGTTCAATGAGGGTGCGAAAAATAAAATTGCTCGCAAGGAACTATATTTTTGTGAGGGATTTCGCAAAGACAAATATGCAATCCAACAAATCACTGGCAATCTCGCAGCCTGGTCCAATTCTATTTTATCTCCTCAAATACAAATTTTTGTGTTAAGTAATGCCACTATTGAAAAACTCGCAAGGGGAGAAAAGGATGAAAATATATTGATGATAGAAAACTATTACAACAAGAATAAGGGCGACAAATTTGATTTTTCTTTCATGCAGGAACAAGATATATTAGACTTTGCACAATTATGGTGCAACACCCATGGAGACAAAGTCCTATTAGCTTTGTATGAAAGATATATGAATTCAGAGTATTAACCTCGACAACAAAATGCCTAAATATCCAACTAGAATTAAACATATCCATGCTAATAAAAAACACTTTTCAGTCTTTAAGACATTTACAAGAACCATGGCATAGCCTTGCTCATGTCGTTCTTCTGTTATATAACACGGAACATCGCGAAGTAGCGGATGGCATTATGATGGAACAGATTAAGGAAAAATCTCTTCCAATCTTAACATTTTTAAATTGTGTATCTCACATTGTAGATATCATAAGTTATGATTTGGGGGCAACAGAGGTTCGCAAGTTGTATGATGATTTAGATAAAGCCAAACCACATTATAATAAACCTCCTCGTCCCACTGATCTAGAATATGAATATTGCTGTAATACATTTTATGAACGCACAGTGATTTTTGCCGGCGTTTACTATATTATATCTATTGAACATCCTGAATTGACAGAGGTATTAAAGACGGTATATAAAGCAGCATCTTATGAAGAGGGACAACCATATATAAATCATTTTATTTTCGAACTTCGTAAAAAACTTAATGACAAAGAAGATGGTACGCAGCGTATTGATGATTTTATTCCTCCTCATATAATCCCCGATGTGCATGCTCTCATGGGTGGTTATCGTCAGTTAACGCCCAAAAAGCGTTTGAGAGAATTTCGTAAAATCGAATTGGCGATACAATCGCTTCCGCAAAGGAGTCGAACTATTGAGATAGATACTCTAGACTTTACAATAAAATGTGCTATCCGTTTTTTAAAGCGGACATTTAGTATTGAGGAAGATGTATTTATTCCTGAAAACGAAAAAGTAACCTTATCTACATTGTTAGATGAATATAAGAGTATAGCATCTTCAGATGAGAATGGAGTTATTGCAGCATTTCTTGAAAGAGTCATTAGTGCTAAAGAACCATCAGCACAAGACCCGCTCTACTTGGAGATCTTAAGAAAACACCAAGCTGCGTCTACAACTTCACACCAATCTGAAGTAACCGAGGATGTAGCCCCTGTAGCAGCACCCCAACCTACAGAAGAATTCATCGCTGAAACTACCGAAGCAAATGACAATCAATCTATCACAGATGCTCCAGATGTAGTTGACGAAGAATCTCTGAAGTTGGAAAGACGAGATCAGGCTCTTGCTCTAATATTAAGTTGCGATGAATATTTAAAAGAAGGAGCAGATAATATAGTAATTGAAGCATTCAAGGAGTTATGTAAAAACAAACCGATACAACTAGATACTTTTTTAGCAGCCCAAAGTTTTCGAACAACCGTATGCAGAATGATAGGTGTTATTAAAGATCTAAATCTACTAACAACTACTGTAAATAAAACATTAGCGTTATATATTTCAAAAAAGAACAATTTTGAAAATGCAGACACAATTGCTTCATATATAGGAAAGATAAAAGATACTTCACAGGAGGAATTATTAAAATCTTGGAAAAATTATTTGAAAGAATATATAAAAAAAATAATTCCTTATAAATAGCTGATTATCAGCAAACTGATTCAAAACCGATTATCGCCCGATAATCGGTTTTTTTTTTGCTTGCATAAGTTAATAATCAGCCGTACCTTTGCATTGCTTTTCCAAACGAAAGGCAAGATTTCAAACGCTGGCCAGCCGAAATCTTAACAATGAACTTTTATTTATTAACCCGCACCCGTGCATAAACCTTATAACACACACGAGTGCACAAAACGAACAAAGATTATGGACTTTACAGGACGACTCGTCCACATCGGACAGACCGAACAATTTGAGACACGCGATGGTAGACACATGGTTTCACGCGAAATTACACTCGCCACTGACGAGCAATTTCCTAAATCAGCATGTTTTACACTTCGCAACGAGCTAGCGCAAAATTTCAACCACAACATTGGCGAGACGATTAGCGTACGCTTTGACTTTCACGCACGCCCTAACCGCGAGGGCACGCGTTACTACAATGAACTACGCGCATGGAGACTCAATTAAATTTACACAACAATGAAAAAGACCGTTAACATTCAAGCCGATGTGCTTATCCCAACTGCACTCGCGTTTCACAAGCAAGACGACGAACTACAACAGTACTTGGCCTTCAAGCGACCTGTACGCAAACGCGGCACTACGCCACACGAAGTCGAACTACCAATCGGCAAAGCCATGAAAGGTTCAATCATCCTACACAAGATTGACTCCTCTTCCGGATTGCACTACGAGCAACAGGTGCGCATCTACCGCAAAACTACCAAGCGCTCCACCGCACCTATCCTCGAAACGCGCTACAGCCGCGTCAATGTCAGCCGCTCACGCGTCACCGTCACAATGTCATTCCCCTTATCGGATGACCCCGACCGTCTCAAGGCACGACTCCAAAACTTCGCCAACATCATCATCGACGAATCCGACGAGATAGCAGCCATGCTTAACCAAGAGGGCACACAAAAAGTCCAAGAAGCTTGGACAAGTATTAACCAATCAAATTCTCAAGACAATGAAAAAGAATAAAACCACCCGCCCACTCACAGGCAAACACTGTATCAACCTGTACTTTGACCAGAGCAATGAAGACGCTGGATGTTTCATCCTAGGTAGCTACGAAGCATTCAAACCAATGCTCATTGCAGCTGCCATGGAGAACCCCTCCTTCGGACGCGCTTTCCTCGATGCAGCACTCGAATATGCTGACATGCTACTCGGACGCGAGAAAGGAGGCAACCATGACTAGCTTTTTTATCGGCTTCATAATCGGTTTCGCAGGATGCGTCGTCGGTTACTACTTAGCTAAACGCTTCTGACCTTTTCTGTTGAGCGGGCGGTATATATGCCGCCCCTCCTCAGAGAGGAGAAATTGCCCAGCCGGCAGTTCCAAGCGCTCACGCGATGTTTAGTCAATGCCGCTCGAGGGAGTTGATTCGAGCGGAAATAATCGTTCGAACGAATGTGAGATAAGAACGTTGTCTAAGTTGTCGTCAATAAAATAATTTTCGTTAATTTTGGTTTAATTTTCTATAATTTTTGTTTTATGAGTATTCCTCGTATTTGTATTCAACCCTCCATATCCTCAGGCACTCCTACGCCTGTTCTCTGGTCCGAAATCGAGGCCGCCATGCGCGACCCTCGTATCCAATCCATCTGCGACCAGATCAAGCTCCTTGACGGTCAAGACCCCGACGAGCTTGCCCGCCTCAAACGTCAGCTACCCGTCATTACCCCTCACGCTTGTCGTTTCTCCGGCGATGGCACCCGCAAATCTGCTAACGCCGCCCCCTCTGGCCTCGTCATGCTCGACATCGACCACATCGACGACCCCCGCGAATTCTATGCAGAGCATATCCTCCCCGCCTTATCGCCTAATAGCCCTATCGTCTCATCGCCTATCATCCCCCTTTCAGGGGGGAACGAGGGGGGCTTGTATTTCGTGGCGATTACCCCATCCGGTCACGGTCTACGCATCATTGCTGAGCGTAACCCTGGCGAGAGTATCCCCGACGCCCAACGCCGTATTGCCGATCTCTGCCGTCTCCCCGAGTACGACAGCGTCACCACCGACCTGGCGCGTGCCTCCTTCCTTATGCCGTGGTCCTATGTCCTCTACTGCGAGCCTACAGGATTCGACTTCGACGACGAACAGGAGATGGCTCAAATAACTTCAGCAGCCAGTCAAGCACTTGCGGTTCCGTCCGCAAGTAATCACCAGTCGCTCGAGGGTGTTGATTCGAGCGAAACGTTGTCTATGTTGTCTTCAGAACCAAATCCCCTTGTCTTTCGCGGCATTCCATATTCCGCCATCGTTCGCGAGCTAACCAACCTCCTAGGCGGCGAACCTTCCATCGGCGAACGCAACCAGTTCTACTTCACACTCGTCAAATACCTACGCTACATCTGCGACTTCAATGCCGAGTTCTGCGTCAACGTACTTCCCGACTATGGACTCTCCCACCAAGAGCGCCTATCTACGGCTCAGTCATCCATCAACCGCCCACGCAAAGGGGATATGCCCGAACTGCTAGAACGCGCCATCGTACACGTCCAGCAACTCACGTCTACAGAAAAAAACCACTCATCACTCATCACTCATAGTTCATCACTCGCCTCACTCCCGCCCCTCCCGCGAGTCCTCGAGCTAATATGCAAGAGGCTGCCGTTGGACTTCCGCCCAGCCATGGTCATCGCTTCGCTGCCCATCCTAGGAGCCCTAGCCACCCGTGTGCGCTTCCAATACCTCGACAAACAGGAGCACTCCTTCTCCTTTATGTCCTGCATCACTGCGCCAGCAGCCACGGGCAAATCCTTCATCCGCAAACCCATCAACCTCCTTCTCACGCCTATTGACCTACAGGACGAAATAGAGCGCCGAAAAGAGGAGGAGTACAAGGAAGCCCTCCGTGCGGCAAAAAACTCTAAAATGCAACCTACCAACCCCAAACCCTGTCCTCGCAACAATGGTATCAACATCTCTATCGCTAAACTCTTGCAGCTCCTGGCGTACTCCGAAGGCAAACACCTTATCGGTATAGGCGAAGAGATTGATACACTCGTCAAAACCGAACGCGCAGGCGTTTGGTCGCAGAAATCCGATATCTACCGCCTCGGCTTTGACAACGCCAAGTACGGACAAAACTATATGTCCGACAACTCCTTCTCAGCCAATGTGCCCGTCTACTACAACCTACTACTCACAGGTACCCCTGGCGGTATGTACCGATTCTTCAAGGATGTAGAAGACGGCCTCGTTACCCGCTTCTGCTTTGCGCAACTGCCCGATATGTTTGGTGCAGATATCCCTGCCTTTGAGAACTACACCCCCGCAGAGGAACGCGAAATCATTGAGATAGCCACACGCCTTGACCAATCCAACGGATACCTCACTTGCACCCATATCGGCAACCGTATACGTCGTTGGCTCAACGACAAACGAGAGATTGCTATCCGTGATGAGAGTCGTGCAACAGACACCCTGCGCAAGCGTGCTGCCGTCATCGGCTATCGAGCGGGAATGCTAGCGTATCTGCTCAATAATCAGAAATACGACAAGGCCGTAGGAGAGTTCGCCACTTGGGTAGCGGAGTATGTCTTCCTAAACCAAATGCAGCTTTTTGGGGAAAAGTTCGAACAAGTGGCGCAAGCACAAATCAAAGTACAAGAGCGCACCGGTCAAGTGGTATCGCTATTGCCACAACTGCCTACAGTGTTCACACGCAACGAACTGATGACACTACGCGCCCGCAATGGTCAATCCACTCGTATAGATATGGTAATCAATCGCTGGCGTGCATCGGGCTTCATCAAGATCAAAGACCGAAACACCTTCGAGAAAACACAAAAATGCATTCTTGCGTGCGCTAAATAACTATGTATCGCAGAAGTTCATCGATAGATCGCCGTGATAAGCAACTTTACGCTGACTATTGTGCACATCTGAGAAATGGACTTACGGCGATGGAAGCCTATGCGGCTTGTGCACATACCTATGACCTCGATGCTGACTACTTGCGCCGTATCATCCGAAAACAAGCCAGAAGCTCGGTTTAAGACAAACAAAAATGCGTCCCTAAATGGGGGCGCATTTCTTAACCAAGCTTCCTATAATAACCATTTTAGAAAAACACAACCTTTGCACAAACAAATTTGAAGGATATACACAACCTATTTTTTCTGCGTTGTCTAAATCTGTACAATTATAAATGCAAAAATTATCAATTTCATTTTCACAATCACTATCACTGTTTTTGTTTAACGACACAAAGATAGTAAATTATTTTTTTTAATTCTCATTTACGATCCAATCGTATGCTTCTAAATCGTTATTTGCTTGCCGTTTTATATTGTCGCCAACACAAAACAAAGGAATACTGACACCAATTAAACCACTACCCAAACTTGTAAATAATAAACCCGACCGCATAGCACCTACATTATCAGAACTTAAACCACACCCATATAAAATACCACCAACTACAGACACACCCGCTCCTATTGAAATGGTTACTATACCGCTTTTGAATAATTTGCAACCATAGTCATATCTATATAATATTTCAAATGGTACATGATACCATCCATCAAGTTTTTGTCCTTTGTAAATTGTATCGTTTATACGATAACCACATGTATTATAACGAATTGTGTTATAATGAACAAAACCGTCTGTTTCAATATGTAATTTTTGGTATGTACCAATTTTGTCCCATTTTTGTCCAAAACTAATTGTGCATATAAGGCAAAGCACAATCGCCATAAAAAACTTTTTCATATTCTTTTTATACATTTAATTTTATACTCAATCGATGCCTATGCACCAATACCCAAGACTACTTTCTCTACTCGTGGTAGTTTGCTAAACAAATTGAAGATAAGACATCATCTCATTCCAATCTTCTGTTGTTTTATCAGGATTTCAATGAACAAATTGCTGCAAAAATACAAAAAATCCTTGAAATATGCAAATTTATTGGAAAATATTTTGATATTTCATAAAAGCACTACCTATGCATCAACAAATTTGAAGGATATACACTAAATTGTTTAGTGGACGGCGCGGAGCGCCTACAGGACGCCCTGAAGGGCTACAGTTTAGAGGACGCCCTTTGGGCGATAAGGCGATAAGGCGATAAGGCGATGGGGCGATGAGGCGATGGGGCGATAAGGCGATAAGGCGATGGGGCGATAAGGCGATGGGGAGAAAATACGAGAAAAATAAGAAAAAATTTGGTAGTTTGAGAAAAAAGTGGTAATTTTGCGGCTGAAATTGAAATTTAACCCGATTATTTTGTAAAATTAGCGGAAAATGACAAACAATATCCGATTTGAAGCCCTAAAGTTGGCTTGGGGACATAAACCCGTGGAAGTAGAGAAAACGAACGCAAAAGCGAATGTGATTTTTGCACAAAACGTGTTCACTCGCGAAAAGATGAAAGAGTATATCGCTAGCAATATCCTCGATCAACTTTTCGACATCATGGACAACGAGAAGAGTCTGAGTCGTGATATCGCCAACAGCGTGGCCATCGGCATGAAGAAATGGGCGACCGAACTGGGCGCAACACACTATACCCACTGGTTTCAACCCCTGACCGGCGGCACAGCCGAGAAGCATGACGCCTTCTTTGACTTTGACGACAACGGCAAACCCATAGAGAAATTTTCGGGTTCGGTACTCTACCAACAAGAGCCAGACGCATCATCCTTCCCATCCGGCGGCATCCGCAACACCTTTGAGGCACGCGGTTACTCGGCATGGGACCCTTCGTCACCTGCGTTCGTGATTGGCGACAGACTGTGTATACCTACTATATTTGTCGCGTACACGGGCGAGGCATTGGACTATAAGACTCCTCTACTCCGCTCTATCTCGGCTGTGAACAAAGCAGCTGTGGCTGTGGCGAACTATTTCGACAGGAATGTGAAGAGCGTGACCACCTATCTGGGTTGGGAGCAAGAGTATTTCTTGGTGGACGAAGCATTGTTCTCTGCTCGTCCGGACTTGCTGATGACCGGTCGCACCCTGATGGGACACTACTCTAGCAAGAACCAGCAGCTGGATGACCACTATTTTGGTATCATCCCAGAGCGCGTATTGGCCTTTATGACCGAGTTAGAGACAGAGGCACAGAAACTGGGTATCCCCGTAAAAACCCGCCACAACGAGGTAGCTCCAAACCAGTTTGAGTTGGCACCAATATACGAAGAAGCGAACTTAGGCAGCGACCATAACCAGCTGATTATGTCGCTGATGGAGCAAGTGGCGCGTCATCATCACTTCCGCGTGCTACTACACGAGAAGCCTTACGGCGGCGTGAACGGTAGCGGTAAGCACTGCAACTGGTCGCTGGGCACCAACACGGGCGTGAACCTAGTAGCACCCGGCAAGAACCCATACCAGAACTTGCAGTTTGTGACCTTCCTGGTAAACGTATTGAAGGCCGTACATCGCCATAATGCCGTGCTGAAAGCGTCTATCGCTTCGGCTACCAACGCCCATCGTTTGGGCGCCAATGAGGCGCCTCCTGCAATCATAAGTGTGTTCCTGGGTACCCAGTTGACCGAGGCGCTGGCGCAGATCGAGAAAGCGGATGTGGAGAAAGGTATCATCATCAACGCCAAGAAAGAGATGAAGTTGGGTGTGGGTAATATCCCAGAGATATTGCTAGACAACACAGACCGCAATCGTACTTCGCCATTTGCGTTTACGGGTAATCGATTTGAGTTTCGTGCCGTAGGTTCGAGCGCCAACTGCGCAGGCGCCGTATTGGCATTGAACGCCGCGGTGGCAGAGCAGCTGACGATATTCAAGCAAGAGGTGGACGAGCTCATCGAGAAAGGCGAAGCAAAAGAGCGTGCGCTGTTTGCCATCATCAAGAAGTATATCGGCGAATGCAAGGATATCCGCTTTGACGGCAATGGCTATAGCGACGAATGGAAAGCTGAGGCCGCGAAACGCGGATTAGATTGCGAGACGAGTGTGCCAAAGATTATTGACAGTTATCTGTCGGATAGTGCGGTGAAGATGTTTGGCAGTACGGGTGTGCTGTCGATGGCCGAACTGGAATCACGCTGCGAGGTAAAATGGGAGAACTACTCGCTGAAACTGCAGATCGAGAGCCGCGTGCTGGGTGACCTGGTGATCAACCATGTATTGCCAGCGGCTAAGCGCTATCAGAAGACGCTACTGGAGAAAGTGGCGCATGTGAAGCAAGTGTTTGATACTGAGGAAGCGAAGAGTATGAACGAGCAGGACTGTCTGCTGATTCGCAGAATAGAAAGTCACGCTAGCGCAATCATCGCTGGTGTAGATAAGATGACAGAGCTGCGCGTGATAGCTAATCATATTGAAAATCAACGAGAAAGAGCAATAGCGTTTCATGACACGGTAGTGCCAATTATGGAGGAGATCCGCAAGCATGTGGATGAGCTGGAGATGTGGATCGACGACCAGCTGTGGACACTGCCGAAGTATAGGGAATTGCTGTTTATACGATAGTGTTGTTTAGAGGACGCTACGCTACAGTTTAGGGGATGCTGCCCACGGATAGCACGGATAGCATGGATTTGATCTCCTGCTCGCCTAACGGCTCACGAAATCTTATTAATCTCATTGCTCACTTCGTTCGCTCGATGTTCTCCGAAATCTATTACCACCGCTCCTCATATCGCCTGAGCGATACTCGTGCGCTGAATCTAAACTGCACCGACTCTGATTGATCTCTGAAATGTGTACCGTCACATTTATAAGATTCAATGACTGAGCTCGGAACGAGCGGAAGGAATGGTGGCAATTTATTGCGGAGCACTTTGTAAGGGGCGGATGATAGCGCAATAAGATTTATAAGATTTCTGCCGAAGGCAAGGAGAAGATCAAATCCATAGTAATCCATGAAGATTAGTGAGATTTGTGGGAGAGACCTACTCTTTAGAGGGGTGAAAAAGGCAAGTGAAAGTGGCATTTTAAAAAAAATGTATTTTTTTCTTGCGTATGTGCGAAAAATTCACTACTTTTGCAGTCCGAAAAGCTAATAATAATATTTTTCTATATTTTATGAATTTCGGAACTCCCCTTACCTCTGTGGCTACTAAGGCATTACTGCTCGGAAGTGGCGAATTGGGCAAAGAAGTTGCCCTCGAACTCCAGCGCTATGGCGTGGAAGTGATTGCGTGCGACAAGTACGCTAACGCTCCGGCTATGCAAGTGGCACATCGCTCTCATGTGTTCAATATGTTGGACGGAGCAAAACTCCGCCAAGTGATTGAGCAAGAGCAACCAACTATGATTATCCCTGAAGTAGAAGCTATTGCTACCCCTACTCTCGTCGAATTAGAAAAAGAAGGTTACCG
>JAZSGL010000085.1:0-2603 GCA_045532735.1 Paludibacteraceae bacterium
CAATCTCTCTAAGCATCGTATTCATGCTAAGGTGATAACCAGTATGGGGCTGGAGTTGACATCGGAGGTCAAGGAGTGCATGTATGATATGAATGCCGTTCAGGTGTCAAAGGTGACGATGATAAACGTGGCGCATCCGGCTGGCTCGCTGAAGCCTTGTGAATATGTCACAGTATTTGACTTCCTGCACCCTGCCAAGTCAATCCCCGCTTATTGGTACTGGCCCAACTATCCGGAATTTACTTTCCTTATAGAATTTACCGATAATGATACCACCAAAGTGTCCAATGTGGTGTTGTGGGTAGAGACTTGCAATGGTAACCAGGTACCCCTAAATGCAGAGTATGACGAAAACAAAGGACTATGGGTTGCCTCTGGAAACTTTGGCGGCTGGACGGATTATGACCTCCCCGCCAATGTGAGTCTGGATTTTGATTATAGGACGGAAATGGTAATAGATGTATCTGAATCTGTTGAGATAACAAAAGATGTCATATCTTTGACCGATGATTTTGCTAAGGGTTGTCAAGTAATTAGTGATTATTTGAATAATAATAAACTCGATTATGACAAATTGTATTCTATTACTGACTCTTTAGGAATTCCTATCAGAATATCAATGGAGAACTCTGATGCAATCTTACCTGTAGATTTTGATTCTTGGTCATTGGAGGAACAGGAAGAATATGTTGAGAATGAACTTGAGGTTTATATGGCTAAAAATGATCAATTAATTTCTTCTTTAGCTTATTTGGATTCTGCTTTTACATACCAAAAGGAAATAAGTGTAGAATTTGATGATGTGTATTTTACGGTGAAATCATGTGATGGTGTCAACTTGGCAGATTTAATAGATAATGGTTTTACGGAGAATATAACAACAAATGGAACGAAAGTATATAGCAAAATAACTGAATCAACAGTCATTTGTGTTGATTTAGCCAATGATTTATACATGGAATCAAATATCATAAAGGAAGTTGCTATGTTTGCGCAGAGTTCCTCTAGTGATAACCAATCTGCATTACAGAAGTATTCTGATTGCATGGAAGCAATAAAAAGGATTATGGATGTGATTAATCTGAAATGGACGGAATTACAAACGTTAGCTCAGTTCCCTGTAGAAAAATTAGACGAAGCGATTCTTGAAATTGAAACTAGATTAGTAAATGTTACTAATTGGAAAAACAATTCCAAGATAAGTGTTTCAAAAAAAATGAAATGGGCTATAGAGGAGGATCGCTTAATACATGCATTGGCAGGAGCAAAATTGGCAAGGAAAATATGCGGACCTTTAATTAAACGTTTGTTAAAAGCTGTTCCATATGCAGGATATGTTGCTACACTTAATGATTGTTATCATGATTCAAATCAAATATTGTCATTATATAATAGTATTCCAGAACCTTGTCCTGATGATTCAGAGAAAGCAAGTTCGTGTAAAAATTGGTGCTACAGTCTATGGGGCTCTGTAGCAGCATTAGCCACGGTTGATGTTATTGGTAGTTTTTCTTCAGATGCAGCTATAGTAGGTGGAGTTATTGGCAGTTTTGCCACGGCAGGAACGTCGTTAGGAGCTACAGCAGCAGGAGCAGTAGCAAAAGCTGTTATTGCGATTGGTGGTGTTGTCGCGGATTCTAGTATTGACTGGTCAATGGGAGAACTTGGTTCTGAGATATCTTCTCTAAGATGCAATAAGGATTGTGGCGAGCCAGGTATGCCTCCATGTCCTAATGATCCTGATTCCAATAATCCTGATGATCCCAAGAAACCAACTCCCCCCAATCCCAACAATAATGGTGGTGAGCACAAATCCAATAATCCTAATGTTGGCAATGTGCAAGACCCCTCCGGCTACGTCTACGAGGGCGTGTCATCGAACCGTCTGGAAGGTGTGATGGCCTCATGCTACTACAAGGAAACGGTAGAGGATATATATGGTGACCAGCATGAGAACGTGGTGTTGTGGGATGCTGAGCAATATGCTCAGGAGAATCCGCTCTTTACCGACGCGAACGGTATGTATCGCTGGGATGTGCCCAAGGGATTGTGGCAGGTGAAGTTTGAGAAGGAGGGCTACGAGACCACCTTTAGCGAGTGGCTGCCCGTGCCTCCTCCCCAGCTCGAAGTGAATATTCCCATGGTGCAGAACAAGCAGCCCGAGGTGGCTGGCGTACATGCCTATAAGGATGGTGTAGAGATAGAGTTTGACAAGTATATGCAGCCCGCTACACTGAACACCGATAATATATTTGTGATACAGAATGGTGAGAAGGTGGTTGGCACAGTAACCCTGCTCAATGAGGAGGTGGCCTACGAGGGCCAAAGCGAGACGTATGCCTCGAAAGTGCGCTTCGTATTTGACCAGCCCATCACGGCCAAGGAAATCACACTTACCGTAACCAATAGCGTGAAGAGCTATGCCGGACTGCAGATGCAGGATACCTATATACAGACATTCGCTATAGAACAGGAGGTAGAGGGCATAGTGGCCGACTCGCTGGTGTCGATGTATTACGGTGGTGAGCAAACGCTCACGGTGAAGGTAATCCCTGCCGCTGCTGCAGCGGGCAAGACACTGGTGGTGACCTCATCATCGCCCA
>JAZSGL010000070.1:0-24274 GCA_045532735.1 Paludibacteraceae bacterium
TGCTAAGCCTAAGAACTGCCCTTGGGTGGCTGCTGTGCTCATGATCATCTATTGTATCATGCAGAGCGTAACCAATAGTTTCGAACTCAACGCTGCCAACATGGAGTCTATTGTGGACCTCAAGTTGCTCGGCGATAATCATATCTACCATATGACCAATGCGGCTGGCGAGCGCATCGGTTTTGATCCAGAGGGTGTGCTCTCTACTATCCCTTGTGTTGCGCATGTCTTGATTGGCGCTTGGATGGGACACCTTATTATGAATGTGAAAGATAACTGGGGCAAAGTAACTCGCCTTCTCCTCGCGGGAGCGGTGATGATGCTTCTTGGTTTCTTGCTCGATTATGCATATCCTATCAATAAGAGCATGTGGTCTGCCAGCTATATCCTCGTAACCTGCGGTTTGGCTAGCTCTTTGCTAGCTATTTTGACTTGGGTGTTGGATATCCGTTTGCCAGAGCGCAACGAGAAAGAGGCTACAACCAAGTGCGAGATTGCTACTAAGAAGGTGGCAAACAATTGGTATAAGTTCTTCGAGTGTTTTGGTGTTAACCCATTGTTTATCTTCTGTATGAGTGCTATTGCTGTGTATGTGATGCGTAGCATCCGCTTTGAATTCCACGAGCAGATGTACAATGTATGGAGCTTCTGGTATAAGGTCTGCATGCAACCTCTCTTTGGCAATGAAGGTGGTTCGTTTGCATGTGCTTTGAGCCTTGTTCTTGTCTTCTGGGGCATCGCATACCTCCTCTATCGCAAGAAGATTTATATTAAGCTTTAGTTTAGGGGACGCTCGCTCTGCGAGCTACTGTTTAGTGTTTAGAGGTTAAAGGTTATAGGCAAGGATTATGCCCAAGATTGCAACTATAGGATTTTTTGACGGTGTCCATCGCGGACACCGTTTCCTGTTTGCCCAGTTGCACGAGCATGCCAAACACCATCAACTCACTCCTGCTATCTATACCTTTGACCGTCATCCTAAGGAACTGCTGACTGGTCAAGCACCAGCTATGCTGACCACGCACGACGAACGAAAAGCCTTGCTCCAGAACTACGGCGAGGTGCATTTCTTAGATTTTGCTGCGGTGCAACAGCTTACTGCTGAGCAGTTTATGTGCTACCTCAAAGAACAAGAAGGAGTGGAGACTTTACTCATGGGCTACGACCATCATTTTGGTTCGGATTGCCTCAGGGGCTTCCACGAATACGAAAAGATCGCACACAAAATAGGCTTGCATATCGAGCGTGCGCATGAGTGTTTGGTGGATGGAGTGCCTGTCAGTTCATCCCGAATCCGCAAGCTCATGGCTGCGGCACAAATAGACCAAGTCAATCGCCTTTTGGGATATACCTATAGTGTTTCGGGTGTGGTCGAACACGGCAATGCCATAGGTGCAAAACTCGGTTTTCCAACGGCGAATATCCGCCTCAATTCTGCTAAACAACTCCCCGCTAGTGGTGTGTATTCCGTTGTAGCTCAGGTGAATGGAGTAGAGTATAAAGCTGTTGCTAATATAGGTACTAATCCAACTGTGGGAAATAATCACCTGTCGTTAGAAGTACATTTGCTAGATTTTCAGGGTGACTTGTACGACCAAGTTCTCACAATCTTTTTCCTCTCTTTCTTGCGCAAAGAAAAGCAGTTTTCTTCTCTCGAAGAACTGAGAAGTCAGATCACAAAGGATATAAATAATATTTAACAGAATCGCACTTAAAGGTGCGATTTTTTTTATTGTTGTGGTGAAAAAAATATGTGCGGTTATTGAGGTTATCGAGGTTTTTAAATTCTATATAACCTCGATAACCTCACATACTACTTGCTATAGTCAAATAGTATCCTCATTGATTCTCAAGGAGAAAGGTTTCTTGGATAGATTTCTGCGGACATTTGAGAATGTCCGAGAGTGTATTCTCAGCAAGTCCGTGGGAAAAGCATACTTATGGCAACTCGTTGATTTTCAATATTACAATTTTTATTTTCTAATTAGATTTCTTAGAAAATTTAGAATTTCGAGTATTTGTTTTTTCTAAATTTTCTAAAGATTCTAACTGATTACTCATCACTTCTAACTTATAGCTCATACCTTCATACTTCATACTTGTTTCCCCGAGACTACCCCGTTACCACTCCTAAGGGTTACCGAATCTATACCGAAGGGCTAAGCAAGGGATAATGAGGGAATCCGCTTAAATGAGTACTAAATGTCAAATAAAATAGATAAAATCTATTAAATTTGAAGAAAATATCCACTTTTCTTGTGTATGTCCCAAAATTTTTGTACCTTTGTAGCGACATTTATGGTCTATAACTAACTTGGGTGCAAAAGGTACCCGTAAAACACATTAAAAAGATGAATATTGTAAAAAAGGAAATTATTCTTCCTGATGGGCGTGTGATCACGCTCGAGACTGGCAAGCTGGCTAAGCAAGCAGACGGCGCTGTAATGGCGACCCTCGGCAATACCATGGTTCTTGCTACAGTTTGCTCCGCAAAGACTGCGGTTCCAGGTACGGACTTCATGCCGCTTACCGTTGAGTACAAAGAGAAGTTTTCTGCAGCTGGTCGTTTCCCTGGCGGTTTCACTCGCCGCGAGGGTAAAGCATCTGACTACGAGATTTTGATTGCTCGTCTCATCGACCGTGCGTTGCGTCCTCTCTTCCCAAGCGATTATCATGCTGACACTTTCGTAAACGTAACTCTCTATTCTGCTGACGGCATCGATATGCCAGAGTCTATCGCAGGTTTGGCTGCTTCAGCTGCATTGGCTTGCTCAGATATCCCATTCGAGGGCCCTATCTCTGAGGTACGCGTAGCACGCGTGAATGGTGAGTTCGTGATCAACCCAACCTTTGAGCAATGCGAGAAAGCAGACATTGAGCTCGTTGTAGCTGCTACTCTCGACAACATCATGATGGTGGAGGGTGAGATGAAAGAGGTGAGCGAAGCAGATATGCTCGAGGCGATCAAGGTGGCTCACGAGGCTATCAAACCACAATGCCAAGCTCAAATCGAGATGATGGAGGCATTTGGTAAGACCGTTAAACGTGAGTATTGCCACGAGATCAACGACGATGAACTCAAACAAGCCGTTCACGACTTCAGCTACGCTCGTGCTTACGCACAAGCTACTGCTGCTGACACCAACAAGCATCACCGCGAGGAGATGTTCACTCAAATCCGCGAGGACTTCAAGGTAGAGAAAGCTGAGTATATGGCTGCTCGTGCTGAGGCCCTCGGCGTAGAGTTGGATGACATCGATGCACTCGTAAACAAATACTACCACGATGTAGAGAAAGAGGCTATGCGTCGCTCTATCCTCGATGAGGGCAAGCGTCTTGATGGCCGTAAGACTACCGATATCCGTCCTATCTGGTGCGAGGTTTCTCCACTGCCAGGACCTCACGGTTCTTCTATCTTCACTCGTGGTGAGACACAATCATTGTCAACCGTTACCCTTGGTAACAGCCGCGATGAGAAGATGGTGGATGAGGCACTTATCCAAGGTTCTGAGAAGTTCCTTCTCCACTACAACTTCCCTCCATTCTCTACTGGCGAGGCTCGCCCACAACGTGGTGTAGGTCGTCGTGAGATTGGTCACGGTAACTTGGCTTGCCGTGCGCTCAAGAGCGTTGTTCCTGCTGATTATCCTTATACTATCCGCGTTGTGAGCGATATCCTCGAGTCTAACGGCTCATCTTCTATGGCTACCGTTTGCGCAGGTACTCTCGCCCTTATGGACGCTGGTGTACCTATCAAACCAGTTTCTGGTATTGCTATGGGTCTTATCTCTGAGTGCAAGGGTACTAAGTACGCTATCCTCAGCGATATCCTTGGTGACGAGGATCACCTCGGCGATATGGACTTCAAGACTACCGGTACACGCGATGGTTTGACCGCTTGCCAAATGGATATCAAGGTGGACGGCTTGAGCTATGAGATTCTTGAGAACGCACTTGCACAAGCACACGAGGCACGTATGTATATCCTTGATAAGATCGTTGAGACTATGCCAGAGGCTCGCCCAGACCTCAAACCTCATGCTCCACGCATCGTAAGCTTCATCATTCCTAAGGATATGATTGGCGCGGTAATTGGCCCTGGTGGTAAGATTATCCAAGGTATCCAAGCTGAGACAGGTGCTGTTGTTTCTATCGACGAGGTAGAAGAGGGTGGTAAGGTAGAGGTTGCATCTAACAACCAAGAGTCTATGGATGCTGCTATCGCTAAGATCAAAGCTATCGTAGCTATCCCAGAGGTTGGCGAGGTATATCAATCTACTGTTAAGTCTATCATGCCTTATGGATGCTTCGTAGAGTTCATGCCTGGTAAAGAGGGCTTGCTCCACATCTCTGAGATCGATTGGAAGCGCTATGAGACTATGGAAGAGACGGGTATCCAAGAGGGTGACAAGATCACTATCAAACTTATGGAGGTTGACCAAAAGACTGGTAAGTTCAAACTCAGTGCCAAGGCATTGAAGGAGAAACCAGAGGGTTATGTAGAGCCAGAGCGTCCAGCTCGTGGTGATCGCGGTCCTCGTCCAGAGCGTCGTGGTCCACGTCCAGAGCGCCGCAACCCAGAAGCAGATGGCGCCCGCTTGAACCGCCATTAATCTAGACATTATAATCCCGATTCCTGAATCGAGATTATTGATTTTCCAATAAAGAAAGACTAAGCATTTAGCTTAGTCTTTCTTCTTATCTAGGTTATAGATCATATCGACAGTCTATTTCATTAATTCCTCAATAATTCCAGGTAATTCTTTGTTTTGGAAGATGCCTCTAAATTTCTCAGCACCAGCGCCATACGCAAATATGGGTACTACCGTTCCTGTATGTCCTTTGGTGCTGAAGTTTAGATGCAAGCCCTCTGGTTGATTCACTTCATGGCTCTTGTATGCGATGCCTGTACCACCCGTTTCGTGGTCAGCTGTTACCACAAGCAATGTATTAGGATTTTTGTTCACATAAGCAATTAATGCTTTGAGTGTTTGGTCGAACTCGTGCATCTCCTCAATCATTCCTTCTGAATCGTTATTGTGACCGTAACCATCAATAATAGCACTCTCTATCATGAGGAAGAATCCTTTTGGTGCTTCTTTCTCCAGAACGGATAGTGCTTTGGTACATGCCTTGTGTAGATACTCTGTTGGTTCTGAGAAACGTGTGGTATCTGCGTTACCCTCAGTAGCTGCTAATTGCGCAGCTAAACAGACTTCTTGTCCTTCTGCTGCGCTAGCTGTAGAAGTGCTTTTTTTGTTGCGGCGGTGCACATCACCCATATCGAGTATGCCCACGAATTTTTTAGAATCGGTAGTCAAAACTGATTTCCAATCCAAATAAACATTGTATCCCTTGTTGATAAGTACCTCTGTCATATCCACAGAGTCAGGACGATTGATGAATGCGGTTAGTCCGGCACCGATGGCGAGATCCACACCGCTTTCAGTAAATTGCTGCGCTATCTTATAACTATCTTTTCTGGATGTAACGCCTGCATAAAATGCACCAGGAGTAGCTTCAGTAAGAGTTGTGTTAACAACTATACCGGTTTTCTTACCCATTTTTTGTGCTTTCTTTAAGATACTCTCTAGTTGTAAGCTGTCTGGACCAACACCCAAGAATCCATTGCATGTACGTGTGCCAGTAGCTAGTGCTGTTCCGCCAGCTGGAGAATCGGTCACATAATTGTTAGCAGAGCATGTTTCGCTGAGTCCAATCACGGGTGCCATTTCAAAACCCGTTTCTTCTTCCATAGTAAGGAGCAATGAACTGACTGCACCAAAACCCATACCGTCACCGATAAGGTAGATTACATTCTGTGGCTTTTTATTGCAATTGTTTGAGCAACTAGATAGTACGAGTAGTACTATGGTAGATAGTAGTAATAAATGTTTTTTCATAGAATTATAGTTGTTTGATTATACCCAATCTTCGCGGTCGAGACTACGATAGCTGATAGCTTCGGAGATATGTTGCATTTGGATAGTCTCGCTTCCGTCTAAGTCGGCTATTGTGCGAGCTACCTTTAATATACGATCATACGCGCGCGCAGAAAGTCCCATCTTATCCATGGCATAGGATAACATCTTATCGCCTTGTGCATCCAATTGGCAGAACTCACGAACCAATTTAGGTGTCATTTGGGCATTGCAGTGGATAGGTTTTTGCGCGGTAGCATTGTATTCGGCAAAGCGATATTGCTGTATCGTTCTCGCCTTAATCACTCGTGCACGCATAGCCTCGCTACTCTCGCCAGGCTGCGCATCTTTGAGGGTAGAATAGGGGACTGCTTGTATATCGCATTGAATATCAATTCGATCTAGGAGCGGACCTGAGATTCGGCTCATATAGCGGTGAATCTGTGCCGGAGTACAGGTACATGGGTGCGTAGGATTGTTCTCTCCATAATGTCCACAAGGACAAGGGTTCATGGCGGCTACCAACATAAATGATGCAGGATATTCCACACTCATCTTGGTGCGTGTGACGCAAATCTTTCTATCCTCCAAAGGTTGGCGCATCACCTCCAATGCACTTCTTTTGTATTCAGGGAGCTCGTCTAGAAAGAGCACTCCATTGTGTGCGAGTGAGATTTCTCCAGGGTGTGGATTAGTGCCACCACCTACCAAAGCGACATCTGTTACCGTGTGGTGAGGACTTCGGAATGGGCGTTGTACAATCAACGCACTAGACATACCATCACTTTCTTTGCGGCGTGCCATCATACCTGACACTGAATATATTTTGGTCGTCTCCAGCGCCTCTTCTAAGTTCAGTGGGGGTAGAATAGATGGCATACGCTTGGCCATCATACTTTTTCCTGCTCCTGGAGGGCCGACCATGAGCATGTTGTGTCCGCCAGCTGCGGCTACTTCCATGGCACGGCGCACATTCTCTTGTCCGCGAACATCGGAGAAATCCAAATCCGAAGTAAAAGCATGGGTGGCAAACTCTGCTGCGGTATCAACTTGGGTAGGTTCAAAAGTCTGTGCTTGATTCAGGAAACGGACTACTTCGAGCAGATTATTCAGTCCATAGATTTCTAAGCCCTTTACCACAGCCGCTTCGCGGGCATTTTGCTCTGGCAGAATCATACCTTTGAATCCTGCTTTGCGTGCTGCCAATGCCATAGGTAATACACCTTGGATAGGTTGCAAAGTACCATCTAGCGACAACTCACCCATAATCAGATATTGCCCTAGAAGGGCGGTCTTGACCTCTTCCTCAGCAGTGAGCATACCGATAGCTAGTGGCAAGTCGTATGCAGCTCCCTCTTTTTTGATATCAGCAGGGGCCATATTGATGGTGAGTGTATGACGTGGTTTGCTATACCCATTCACAGTCAATGCTGCGATGATGCGCTCATGACTCTCTTTAACTGCGTTGTCTGGCAACCCTACTAGTGTGAATTCAAATCCAGGTACTGCATGTACTTCTATTGTAACAATCACAGCATCAATACCTTGTGGTGCTGCACCATAACATTTGATCAACATGTGGCTAGTCTTCGACGGTTTGTTCTTTGTTCTTTCTCTTTACCTTTTTTGTGGCCTCTTTCTTCTTCGCTTTTTTTGCGGGTTTATCATCCCAATCAAAATCGTGCTTAAAGACGAAACCGACTCCCTGTACTGTATTAGCTTGGCGCAAGGAATATTTGTCCACGGTGTGCGTAAAGGCCTTTGCGCGTAGTTTGCCGTTATCAGTCAGCAAATATTCAATATCCAAGTCTCCAAAGAATGGGCGATTGCTGATATCATTGTATCTATAACCGAAGTTTCCGTTGATAATCAATTGACGAATAGGATGTATTTGGAAATTGGCTTCGTATTCTTGGCTTGCAGTTTCCCCTTCGCCATCTGTGCGGAAGTTGAATCCCATAGTAAATACGTCTGTCAGTTTGCTGAGCCATGAGTTGATTTGTCCAGTGATGGTTGACGATAAAATGGAATAGGTCTCGTTCAAACCAATGTTTTGTGTGTTTTGCAGATAGTCAGGAGTGTAGAAACGATTGAAAGCTAGGATGTAGATAACTTGGCGCATCAACATCTCTTCTGTGTTGATGATAGATTTGATCTGACTTTGTACGGACTCATCTGATTGTGGTAATTCAATAGCGAAGTTTAATACAGGATTAAATAATTCGCCAGTCATATGCAATACACAGTTGACAGGCACTGATGTTCTGTCGGTTGCAATTTGGTCGCTTTCGCTACCAAACAAATCACGCAATGAGGCAGATGTGTTGTAAACGCCAAAGATGTCCATTACCGGTGTGAGAGGATCGCTTGTCCATGTGATTTTGCTTCCTTCACGAATGGTGAAATTGCGGCGAACGATGTTTCCTATGGAGAAATCAAATTTACCCGATTGTAGGGTATAGTCTCCCTGCATTTGTATATGTTCGGAAGGATCTTCATATACCAATTTTAGGTTACCTTCTCCTCGTCCCTTGATGCCATCATCTGCTCCAAGCTTAATGTTTATATCTGCTTCAGGAGTCACCTCTCCTTGCAAGGATAGACGCAGATATGTTTTGGAGGTAGAAGTAGTTTGATTATTGGCGGAGAGTGATGGAGCATCTTGTTTCTGTGCTTCTTTGCTGGGTTGAACAAAATTAATAAAGTTAGATGAAGTAGCCTTGCTAGCACTATTTACATTAAGATAGAATTTGGTTTTAGCTTCAGTCTTGGCGTTGACATCTATATAACAATTGATTTCATCTCCATGGATATGCACATCACCTGTACCATATACTTGGCCATAGAACAATGACTGTTGGTCTGCAGGTAGATTCATGACCATCATGTTATTGGCTTGAGCTTTTAAGTCATAGGTGATGTCCAAGAAATTCTCATGCCATACATGTCCACTAAACGAACCTTGATTACCATATTGATCGTACATTGTAATATTAGGGAACTGAATAGCGGTAGAATCTAGAAATATAGAATCTGTCAAATAGAATGTAGTACCTATTTGTGGTACAGTGACTTGTGCATTTTTAGCCAAAGCTCTACCAGTTACCCATACCAATTGTTCTTGACCTTCTACCTTTACACGTCCGTAAGCTCTGCCTTGTGGATTAGCGATAATCCCATTTGTCCATGCATCAATAAAATGTATATCTACGCTATCGCATGTAATATCCAATCCCCACCACTTGTCTTGAGGTATAACTTTACCAGCTACCTGTGCTACAAGATGATTGGTGGAATCTACAATTTGTCCGTCTATTAAAATAATCTTATTTTCCTTATCTAGTTTAGCTTCGGCAGTTACATCTCCTAGGTACACACCATTCAAGCCTCCATTGGGTATTTGTGCTTGTGCCTCTAGCATTGGGGCTGAGAATATGCTATAAATATGTGCCTCACCAGTGGCTGGCCCCATTATGGAAATGGCTTTATTAGCTTCGGTATAGCTAAGTAGATAGTCCATGTTGATATTGTGCAGGGCCACACTCAGTGAGTCTGTGTCTGAAGTTGATGCTCTTCCGTTGATGGAAATAGATTGGTAATCAGTGCGTAGTGCAAAATTATGTACATCCATAATCTTTTTCGCTGGAATATACATAATATTTGCCTTACTAATGTTCCACGATGAGTCGTTGAGAACAAAATGGGTAGGTTGTACTTCTATGTCTAATTGTACCGTATCGTTGTTTTTCGATAGCAGAGACGTAGCATGAATGACTCCTTCGTTGCGCACTTTATCGGTATTCTCGAGGTTGATAAGTAGATCTAATGCATTGTTGTTTGCGCATAACTGAATGGCCGCTTTGATGTCGCCCAATTTAGCTGCGGTGGGATTATCTTTTGGTAAATGATTGAGTACAGAAAGAGATAACCCAAGTTGATTATTATGATTGTTAAGTGCAATGTTGATGTCCTCCATATTGGTCCCATTAGTTCTAATATATGGGATGCATGTTTGTAACTCCAACTCTTGTTTATCTTCGTAGATATGCCCGTAGATATTAAAGGAATCGGGTAAATCTATGCCTAGTTCCAGTACCTGAGTAATCGGTGCAAAATTACGGATTGTAGCTTGCATATCTACATGGTTGTTGGTAGATATACTAGTAGGTTTTTCCACGATATTTGGAATGTAGGTATGTAGTATTTGTTGGATTGTTGTCGGAAGGGTGCTGTACAAAAATGATCCATTTACATTAGCAGTCAGGTAGTCTGATTGTATGTCCATGGTATGTGAATAGGTTCCATCGCTGCTATTATCCTCAATCGTTAGCTCAAATTGTTGCATGGTGGTTTGTTGCTCACCATTAATAATTTGCAAAGTATCCACACTTACATAGCCAGTCATATTATCCAACATCTCATGAATTTTTCCAGATGTGTATAAATGAATATCAATTGAAGCGCCTAATGTCAGATCTGGATATTGTTGGATCAGATTTAGGGTAGCTGGTTTGAAATTGGATAGCATCATATTCAGCCACAAGCGAGTTTCTTCTTCCGACCAATCTACCAAACCATCCGTGATATCTAGCTGTATATTTTTATCTTGTATATTTAGCTTTCCTTTGATTTCTTTTGGAGCGATATCACCTTCTATCTGAATGTTTTGATAGGTATAGTTTTTGTATTCAAATTGTTGAATAGAAGCTTTGGTTTTAGCTGCTATAAATTGTTTCTCCTCAAACTTACCAGTAACATGTGCATCTAGTGAGATGTTGCCTAAATCAGGTTGATTTAATAACCTACCTAGTTGAAAAGAACGGGTATGCATATCTCCGCTCATGTAGAAGTTTTGTAGAGTGGTATCGCTATTGAGGTATCCTTCTACGCGAATTGAT
Organism: Paludibacteraceae bacterium; assembly: GCA_045532735.1. Taxonomy (GTDB): domain Bacteria; phylum Bacteroidota; class Bacteroidia; order Bacteroidales; family Paludibacteraceae; genus Colicola. The sequence continues at coordinate 10,820 of JAZSGL010000070.1, forward strand.
CCTAGAGACGTGTTAAAGGCGCCTTTTAAACTCAAAGAGTCTAGCCATCCATGAATATTGCCGTGGTAATGGACATTACCTAGTTGCGTAATGATAGGTGGCAGTGAGAAAGATTGTACTGATAATTGTTGTAGTAGGTTTTGTAGTAATGCGCCGTTGCAGAATAGGTCTGTGTTATCGGCTTGGATATATAGAGATTCTAGTTTGGTCGGTTCGACAACCGCCAGATTGCCTGAGAATAGTTGTTCGCCTCTAAACATCAGCTGCATATTCTGAGCATAAATAGAATCCAAACAACCGTGTAGGTCAGCTTCAAAATACGCATCAATATAATCTAGTTGTGCGCGCAGGTGCATACCATGCAACTGTACATCTAGCGAATCACTGCTAAATATGGGTAGTGCTAGGTCAATACTCAATTCATCCACTAGAACTTCGTTGTAACGTATGCGGGAATGTTCTAGTCTGAGTGTATCGATGTTCAGTTGGAATGGGAAACTAACTGTGTCCTGCTTAAAGGCATCCAGTAAGAATTGAATGTTGAGTGTACTATCCGATGTCGATTGTAGGTTAATATAAGGGGCCTGCATTCTTAGCAGTTGGATATCAATCTTATCGTCAAGAAATTCCAAAGGTTGAAATTCCAATTGTATTTGCTCAATATAGGCTAAGGTATCATACTGCTGATCGCTGAGATACACGCTATCAATTGCTATATGCGATAGAGGGCGATAATGAAATTGCGCAATGCTTATATTTGCTTGCAAGGTCTCCTCTAATCTATCTGTTACTTTGCCAATTATGTATGTCTGTACGGATTTTAAATGCAATACAGCAATTGCAGCTCCGAATAGGAGTAATGCTAGCGTTAAGACAGCGAGAAGACCAATAATAATCTTGGGTACTCTTCTAGTGCGTTTAGAGCGTTGTTCCCCTTTTGTAGCAGCGCTATTTGTGTCTTCGATATGTGGAGTGTTAGTTTCTTGCACAATTTTTCCAAATTAAAAATCGCGCAAAGATACTAATTTTCTTGCATTTATGCAAGAGTTTCTTGTTTTTTACTAGAAAAATAGCGACAAATTGCCTGTATACCGCATTTTTCGCACTTGGGAGTACGTGCTTGGCAGGTGTATCGTCCATGTAGTAGAAGCCAATGATGTGCTTTTGGGATAATAGTTTCAGGAATGTATTTTATGAGTTGTTGCTCGCTATCGAGTGGATTTTTGGCTTTAGTAGTCAGTCCGATACGCTCAGCAACGCGAAAGATATGGGTATCAACTGCCATTGTGGGTTGATTCCACCATACCGCCAATACCACATTGGCAGTCTTTCGTCCTACACCTGCCAAGGTTTGTAGTTCTTCACGGGTATCAGGTATCTGGCCCCCATACACCTCTACTACTCGTTTGGCCATTTGTACCAAATGCTCAGCTTTGCTGTTTGGATAGCTTACCGAACGGATATATTTGAGTACATCTTCCGTGGAGGAGCGAGCTAAATCTTTAATAGTAGGGTAGGCTTCAAATAGAGATGGGGTAACCATGTTCACCCGTTTGTCTGTACACTGTGCGGACAACATAACAGCAACGAGTAATTGATATTCATTCTCAAAATTCAATTCGCTTTCAGCGATAGGCATGTTGGCTTCAAACCATGCCAATGCTTGCTCGTATCGTTGTTTTGTTCTCATTGTATAGGGTGTCGGGAATCTGGAATCGCGACCTATTACTGCTCTTTGTATGTTTTACTGAGGTATTGTAGCACTTGTGTCGCTTGCTTTTGTACAAGCTCTGTTTCCGATGAAATCTGGCGTTTTTGTAGTTTCAGTAGCATGATTTGGTATAGCAGTAGTAGGCATGCCTCTATGTCGCTCATAGTAGGACGATCGGTTTTTGATTTCAAGATATTGAGCGATGGAGTAAGTTGGATCATAGCAGCACGATATGTGGCTTCTTGATCTAGCAAGTCGTTGTGCAAATCCTCTAATTCAGCTAATGCATTTTGTGCCAATTGTAGGTGACCTGACTTTAGGATGTTTTCTTGATGCATCATTTCGCTGATATCATGCAATTCTTGGTTGGCGTCAGCTTGCTGCGGAAAAGCACGCAGGTAATCCTCTATCTGCCAGAGATATAGGATATATTCGGCGATGTTATTCTTCTTCAAGATCATAGTCTTCGTCTAATAAATAGTTATAGTCATCTGAGAAAAATTGTTCTATATCTCGTCTATCTTTCTTAGTAGGGCGTCCGGTGCCTCTATCGCGTCCGCTTTGTGCGGCATAGCGTGCTAATTCCAATAGTTCTAGTTGCTCTTTAGGTGTGATATCTTGCAAGTATTCGGGTACTAGTTTTGCTCCCAAACGATTTCCCCAAAGTTGTAGAATGCGATAGGTGTATGTGATAGGACCTTTGCGTACGGTAAATACATCTCCTACGTGAAAAGTACGGCTTGGCTTGATTTCTACACCATTCATCTTCACGCGTCCGCATTTGCATGCATCGGTGGCAATAGAGCGGGTCTTGTAAATCCGCATTGCCCATAGGTATTTATCTACTCGTATTTCCATTTATTTGCCGTTATATTGGTTCATGGTGCGATCCATGCCTTGTAGGCAGAATGAAGGGATGATTTCGCTGACGAGTTTTAGTCGGTCGGGTAGGGTCTTCTGCTCTTCATCGCTCCACTGTCCGAGAACGAAGTTGCATTGTGCGCCTTTGCTGAAATCATTGCCTATCCCAAAGCGCAGGCGTGCATAGTTCTGCGTACCAAGAACTTGCTGGATATGTCCGAGTCCGTTGTGTCCGCCATTGCTGCCTTGCTTGCGCATGCGAATACTGCCAAAAGGCAGGTTCAAATCATCTACCAAGACGAGCATATTCTCCACAGGGATTTTCTCTTGTTGCAGCCAATAGCGTACAGCATTGCCGCTGAGATTCATGTATGTAGATGGTTTGAGCAAAATGATTTCGGCGCTTTTGGCGCGGCAGCGGGCGACAAATCCGTAGCGCTTATCTTCCCACGTGGCATTCTTGCTTTCTGCAAACGCATCCACCATCATAAAACCTATATTGTGGCGCGTATTGGTATATTCATCGCCGATATTTCCTAATCCAACAATCAAATATTTCATTTCCTTGCCTTTAACCTATTATAGCCTCTTAGAGGCATCTTTTAAACTAATAAGAGTGGAAAAGCTTCCCTTTCCACTCTTATTTCTACCGCTCTTGTGAGTGGTGATTATTTCTTTTTGCCCTTAGCTGGAGCAGCAGCTGCGGCAGCTTGTTGGCTAGCACGAGTAGCTTTAACGCGAGCAACGCAAGCATCAGCTGGGTTCATCAACTTCAAGCCCTCTGGCATTGTTACAGCCTCTACATACAATTTCTTGCCCAAGCCGAGGTTGGTAACGTCGATCTCAACGCGGTTAGGAATTTGTGTATAGATACCGTTAACTTTGAGTTTCTTCATCTCAAGTTGCAACTTACCACCGGCTTTCACACCTTCTGCGTGACCTTGCAATTGTACTGGGATTGCTACGGTTACAGGTTTCTCCTCAGTTACCTCGAGGAAGTCGATGTGGAACAATTGCTCTGTAACTGGGTGGAATTGCAATTCTTTCACTACAGCCATTTTCTTTGTCTCGCCAATAGTCAAAGCTACAGCCATAGTATCTGGGCAGTAGATGAGTTTGCGTACATCGTCAACAGTTACTGTGAAAGTTACGTTCTCGCCATTGCCATAGAGGTTGCAAGGAACGAGGTTCTCTTTGCGGAAAGTCTTAGCAGCTTTCTTACCGTACTCGCTACGTGGAGTACCTACCAATTCGAATGTTTTCATTTTTTATAAAAGTGTTACTCAATAATAGGGCAGAAAATCTATTAGACCATTCGCTTAGCTCATTGTAGGAAGTTAGACCATTTGCTTAGCTCATTGTTGGAAGTTAGACTTTTGGATCTAACAGCACCGCAGGTGCGGTCTAACAACGTAGTGGTCTCACATCTAACAGCCGTTAGGCGGTCCGGGGAGGTGTGGCTGCCCGTATCCCATCACACATGAAGATTTCTCTTCAAAAAAAGCCCGACTAGCGGGCTTCTTAAGTTGACCAACCTGGAATCGAACCAAGATTTTCAGAACCAAAATCTGACGTAATAGCCTTTATACCATTGGTCACCGAATTACTTCCTTTTCGAAAGCGGGTGCAAAGGTACTGCTTTTTTTTGAATTGACCAAATTATTTGCTTGTTTTTTTTCAAAAAATGCAATTTTCTTTGCAAAATGCTATCTTTATTGCTCAATCTTCGTACACAAGGCACACATTGTCCACCCAAAGTACATTGCCTTCTTTGCCCACAAATGCTTCGTATTTGCCAGAGGTGAGCATGATGACAAGGTGAGTAGGTTCTAGAGTTGCGTCCCAACCTTCTTCGATAATGGGGGTTACTTTACCTCTTGAGTTTACAGCGCGTTGCATACATTTGAATCCCATGTAATCTTCGTACCATGGTTCACCAGTGATATCACCATAGTGAATAGGTATGCGGTGTCCGTTTACCCATTCTTCTTGGGTTTTGCTAAAGCGCTCATAAGCTGTTCCTACACGAATAGAGTGAATTTTACCCTTTTCATCTTCCCAGCGATGTTGTAGATAGAGGTATGCTTCGGCCTCATCATGTCCTTCTAGTTTCTTGGGTTTGGCAGCGCCTTTAGCAAACCATATCCAATTTTCTGGCGAAACGATACATTTATAGTCAAACATCAACGCACTAGGTCTCTCAGTGAATGGCACGCCAAAGTCGATGTTTTGATATGGATCGGCAGCGGTAGTGATAGGCTCTAGATTGCGACCAGTAAATAAGGTTCCAGGCACAAGTACTTGTACATCAATCATTCCCATCACGCGAACTCCCAACAGATCTACATCCATGCGGCAGCATGTTCCTCCATCTTCTCTAGTCTCTGGGGTCATGGTGCCAGCAGCTTTCTCTATGCCGATAATGTTAGCATAAGCATTGCTAGTAGCCCAAGGGTTACCGTTTTGACCATAATAGTAAGGGCCATTCTCCCAGATAGTGTCGGTAGGTGCCAATGCATATAACATTTTGGTTTGACCGCCTAATAGTTTGGATTCTTTGATATAACGGACCGCCCAACTCTCCATATCTCCAAATGGAATAGTGTCGATTCTCTCAGCGTAAATGTTAGCTGCAAGGCATAAAAAAAAGAGTAAAGATATTTTCTTCATTATCATGTAGTGTTATTTGCAAAATAATAGCTTCGCACTCATGCGAAGCACAAATTTGATTGCAAAGTTACTATATTTTACGAAAATACACAATTTTTGTGCGTATTTTCGTAATAATTGATACTTTTTTATTAGGAAAAACCCTTTCTAAATGAAAATCAGCGGAGTAAAAGCTCCACTGATTTTCTTGCCGATAGCCTAAATAATCTTATCGCCTAATGGCCTCATTTGGCTTCTACGATATAATAATTTTTCTTGCCTTTTTGGCAGAGCAAGTATTTGCCATTGAGGAGCATGTCTGCGGTGATGGTCTTTTGTGGGTCGGTGAACTTCTCTTTGTTGATAGAGAAACCGTTGGCGATAATCATCTTGCGTGCCTCGCCTTTGGATGGGAAGATGTTGGTTTTCTCAGCGAGGAGGTCGAGTGGTGGAATACCAGCATTCAACTCTTCGCGACTTACCTCGTGTTTCTCTACGCCGTCAAACACTTGCAAGAATGTCTCTTCGTCGAGTTTGCTCAAGGCATCTTTGGTCGCATTGCCAAAGAGGATGTTACTTGCCTCTACAGCAGCCTCGTAGTCTTCGCGGCTGTGTACCATTACGGTCACCTCTTCTGCCAAGCGCTTTTGCAATGCACGCATATGAGGAGCCTCGTCGTGCGCAGCAATCAGGGCGTCGATGGTCTCTTTGTCGAGGCAGGTGAAGATGCGGATATAGCGTTTCGCATCGTCATCGCTCACATTGAGCCAGAATTGGTAGAATCGATATGGACTGGTGTATTTCTTGTCAAGCCATACGTTGCCACTCTCGGTCTTTCCGAACTTGCCGCCATCGGCTTTGGTAATCAGTGGGCAGGTGAGTGCGAATGCCTCGCCGCCACCCATTTTCTTGATGAGCTCTGTACCTGTGGTGATGTTACCCCATTGATCGCTACCACCCATTTGGAGTTTGCAGTTCTTATGCTTGTTGAGATATACGTAGTCGTAGCCTTGCAACAGCTGGTATGTGAACTCGGTGAATGACATACCTTGACTGCACTCGCCGTTGAAACGTTTCTTGACAGAGTCTTTCGCCATCATGTAGTTCACAGTGATGAGCTTACCTACTTCGCGTGCGAAGTCAAGGAAGGTATAGTCCTTCATCCAGTCGTAGTTGTTGACGAGCTCAGCCGCGTTCTCGCCCTCACCAAAGTTGAGGAAACGCTCTAATTGCGCTTTGATACATGCTTGGTTGTGGCGCAATGTCTCTTCATCAAGCAGGTTGCGCTCGGCAGACTTACCGCTTGGGTCGCCAATCATACCAGTGGCACCACCGATGAGAGCGATGGGCTTGTGGCCTGCGTTTTGCAAGTGCTTGAGCATCATGATACCGCAGAGGTGACCAATATGCAAACTATCTGCTGTAGGGTCGATACCCAAGTATGCAGCAGTAGGTTCTTTCATGAGTTGTTCTTCAGTGCCTGGCATCATGTCTTGCAACATACCACGCCAACGCAATTCTTCTACAAAATTCTTCATTGTTATATAATATATGTAAGGTGTATAAATTCGAAAAATGTTTTGCTCCTATACAAAGAGCCTGCAAAGGTACTGCTTTTTTTGGAATTATACAAGTAAAAACTTTATTTTTTCATGTTTCGACCTACCAGATCGTATAGTGTTCCGTTGCGTAGAATGAGCAGTTGACCATTGAGTAGCATTTTTTGGGTGTTCGTATTATTTCCCTTGTGTATGTCCTCTATATAGGTTGTTCCGCCAGCATCATACACGATATGGATAGGTACAAGGTATGAATTGACGGCATTCACTTCTAGGTGTAGTTTTCCTGCATCATTTTTGCTGATATTCACGCTTCCGTCTACAAAGAAATACATCCTATCTAAATATTCTCCGTCAAAGGTACTATATAGCGATGGTGTAACAGCATTGTTCTCTTCGTCTATACCAGTACTTGCTAATACTGTACCAGGTAGTAATGAACTATTGATAGGATATTCTCCCTCGGGGATACCAATTTGGGTGTCAAACGTGTTCGAGAAGAAATATAATACCATCATGTCGCTCTCCACCTCTGATTCTGCCTCAAAGATGATGAGCCCATTTGTCTTGGTGTAGTCTGTTATTAGGATATGATCCTGTTCGCTATATGTTCGCTCTACATCGCCTTCGATGGCATCTCCCAATAGACTAGGGGCGGCATATTCTGATGAGATGTTGATTTGATATAACTTGGCATTTTCACAAATCACATTGGCTTGTGCCTCAATCTTGCCATTGCTATCCATGGATACGACTAGTTCGCCTTTCTCAACGGTATAGATTTCATATTCTCGGGTGGAGTTATTCCACTCTGAGATGTAGGTGTAGTCATTGAAGAAATCGTATTGGCCTTCTCCAAACTTGCCAAACATACCGTCGTTGACGAAGGTGCCTTCCACTTGGTGGCTGGCAACTGTGAATGAGATCATGGTGGTATAGTCTTCGTTGTATCCGATTAACTGAAAATACCCCTCCTCTAACTGATTGGTGAATGGAATATCGGTCAAGTGTAAGGTGATGGTGTCGGTGGGTGTAGGAACTGCGTACCACATTGCCACTTGATAACATTTTGTATCAAAAGCAACCATGTCGGCATTTATCCATGTGGTGTCTCCTGATTGGTAGATGCGACCGTCTATTTGTGCGATATCAATGCTTTGGTTGTGTTGTTTGTCGTATAGTGAGGTGTAGTATTCTTCTACATCATCCGTTGTGAAGGTATTACCCATATCTACGCCAACGATGTTCAGCGAGAGTGAGTACTCGTCGTTTTCATTCATCAGCAACAGGTCGTTGTCTTGGGCGTAATATGATGCTTGGGCTGTCTGATTAAAAGTAACGCCCACTGTTTCTGATACGGTAGGGACTATCCATGTCAGGGACAGTTGATATACCACATTGTTGCTGCAACGAGCTGTGGCTTCTATTGCATATGAGTCGCTAGCTGCATCGTGGCGAATCTGCATGGTAGTTACCAAAGACTCTACCTCTTCGTTGGACTCTACATCGGTAATGTAGATGGTGGCATTGGCTTCGGTGAAGTCACCTTCTGCAATGACATCATCACTATACATGATCTGTATCTTGTAGTCATCGTTGGATGCAGACACCGTCATGATATTATATACCGAAGCGAAACTGTCATCAAAGCGCATGTTTTGGCATGCGATACTGATGGTGTCTTTTGGGGCAGGGAATGGGGCAGCCAAGAAAATATTGTATATGGCAGTATCTGTACTCATAATAGTGAATTGCGCACCATATGCCAAATCGCCTGTTTCAAGGTTTCCTAAGTCCACAATTGCCTCCATACGGAGTGGTGTGACCTGTTTCCCTTTGTAGATGATATGACTGTTGGTCATGTCAAAATCCTCGATGGTGGGGTATATGCCAGTGATTCTATCGTTCATGACTACCACGCTGATGTCCAAGTCATCGTTTTTGCCTGCGATGGTATAGGAGCCGTAATCTTCTACCAGTGTAGCATCTAAGATAGACTGTGTGACTACCTCTTTGGCCTTGATCACTTCTTGTGAGGCATGAATAATGTAGGTGTTGCCGTCGGTGCCTAAGATGGTGGCATCGAGTACGATGCTATCTAATGCGGGATTTACCTCTACGATGGAGATAGTCATGGTGATATTCTTGTAGTGAATACCTCCGTTTTGGCGGTTGTCGGGTGTGAAGATATAGGAGTAATCGTGCAGAAAATCATTTGTGCCGAATGTACCGCAATAGTTGGTTTTAGGAGCTTCCCAATTGAGATATACTTCCCAGTCATCGTCATTGATCAATTCTACATACCAGTCGCCCGAACTATAATATTTCGGACCCTTGGCAAACTTGTCAAAGGTCAATCGAATCTCTTGTCCAGATGTTTCTGGAGCGATGATATTGTCGCCTGTGGCAGGACTTTTGCATCTGCCGTCGCTGAATTGCTTTACCGCTTGGCGAACTTGCTCGGTAGCGTCGGGGGTATGACGCTGCGAAATGGATTTTCTAGGGGTAGCATAGAGCGCGTGTATCAAGCAGATACCGCATAGTAGACTAACTAACTTTTTCATATTGTTGGAATTACCTTAAAAACTGTACAAAGGTACAACAAAAAATGCATATTTACAAGAATTTGTCCTAAAACTTCTCTGATAACAATTATTTTTCTTGCTTGTCGCATGATTTTCAATAAAAAAAAGGAGACTGCCTAAGCAGCCTCCTTCGTCAGTGTATGTAGTAAATATTATTTAACTACGGAACCCATCATGTTGTACTTCACGCCGTCTTTGATGATAAAGAGTTGGTTGTTCTCTAACACTTTGCTTGCGTTGGTGTGTACAGTTACATTGTCGATAGAGGTCTCTACAGGATCTGCTTCATATACAATATGTGCAGGCACGTCGTATGAGTTGAGCGCGTCGATAGTCACCTTCAAGTGTCCCTCGATATTCTCTACCACTACCTGACCTCCAACCATGAAGTAGCATGGAGGTACGATACCGCCATTGGCAGCCAATTTGCCATAGAATGATGGATAAATGCTTCCGTCAACTACACCAGGACTAGCAAATACGGTACCAGCTACACCAGTATTGGTGATAGGATATGTACCTGCAGGGATGACGATTGCTGAGTCTGTTGCCTCTACAAAGAATGCAACAGAAATCTTGTCGCTACCGTCAGCAGCAGTGATGCTGAGATACAACTCGCCGTCTGCTACATAATCGGTGATGATTTCTACCTTGTCGTTATCACTATAAGTGCGGTTAACATTGCCCTCTGTCATATCGTATTGCAAACCTTGTTTGGTATCCAATGCATATTCAATCACAGCGTGTACAGGAACATCGTATGAGTTTACAGCGTTTACCTCGATGGTGAGTTTGCCGTCGGCTGCACTTACCTCTACAGTACCACCTACGAAGAAATAGCATGGAGGTACAAGATAACCTTCTTCATCTAATTGGGCATATAATGAGAGGCTTACTTGACCTTGGTTGTTTACACCTGTACTTGCCAATACGGTACCAGCTGCTTGTGTGTCATTGATTTGGTAAGTTCCTACAGGGATAATAGTTTCCTCGTTTTCTTGACCGAAGATAACCATAGCTACCTTGTCGCTACCGTCAGCAGCAGCTGCTTGTATTTGGAAATAGCCATTGCCTTTGTTGATAACCACGTTGTCTTCTGCTGTATATGTGCGATCTACTGCGCCTTCTGTAGCATCGTATGGCAAACCTTGCTTAGCGTTGAGTTGGTATTCGCAAGTGATGAAGATTGGCAAGTTGTTAGAGTTAACAGCATCTACATAAATGCTCAAGATACCATCCTTCTCGCTAACTACTACCTCGCCACCTACCATGAACCAACATGGAGGAACGATGTAACCTTCTTCATCCATTGTTGCATACAATGAGTAGGTCAAACCTTGTGCGCCCATACCAGTACTTGCCATAACTGTACCTGCCTCGCCAGTAGTGTTAATTTGGTATGTACCAGTAGGGATGATCGTGTTCTCATCTGCGCCATCTACCCAGAATACAAGTCCCATCAAGTCGCTGCCATCAGCTGCCTCAACGTCGAACATGATATAGCCGTTAGCAGATTGGTTGTTGATAGTATAGATGTCCTCTGTGGTGTATTCGTCTATAAGGAAACCTTCGGTAGCGTCGTATTCCAAGCCTTTGTCAGCAACATCAGCCTTGGTACTAATCTTGTACAGTACAGCGTCCATACCGGTCAACTCAGCCTCAATAAGTACAATGCCTTCTTCTTCTGTAGCAGTTACCACAGCCTTAGCGTCTGCGATAGTAACTACTGTTGTGTCGCCATCAGCAATCACACCGAGTTGAGTGTAATACAGATCGAAATCTTCTGCAGCATACTCACCCATGAGGTTGCCCTTCTCCTCGAAGATATCCAATGTTACGATGTAGTTTTCGTTTTGGTTAAAGAGATAGTAATCGCCGTATGATGCATAGTACTCAACTTCTGCCAATTCATCGAATACTACATTCACGGTATCAGTTGCCTCTGGAACTACATAGCTAAGATCCATATTGTAGAGTACATTATCGCTACCTACTACCTCAGCCTTGATAACGCGGTCACCGCCTTCGCCAGTTACGGTAGCAGTAATCTCGGTCATAGCAATTTCTTCCATATCAGATGTGCGAACAATACCGCAATAGCTTGCATTGAAATCCTCAGTTGCGTATTCGCCTTCTTCAAGCGCGATGCTCAAATCAAATGTTACTTCGTACTCATCATTGCTTGCTGTTGCGGTGGTGATTACCATACCAATGAACTCAAACTCGTCGATATACAAGTTGGTCGCTACGATGTCGATGGTGTCGGTTGGAGCAGGTTTGGTGTACGACATGGTGATGTGATACATGATAGTATCGCTACCCAAAGCGTCAGCTACGAGCTTGTAGGTCTTGTCCTCTTTGGTTACTACTGCATTGAGGTCCAAGAACTCAACAAAAGTAGTGTCGGTACCATCCACGAACATGATGTAGTTAGCATCAGCCACATACATGTCGAATCTGTCATATACTCCCTCTACTTGCTCAGAAGCCAAGAGAATTGAGGTGTAAACACCATTCTCATCGCCCCAGAATTGGAATGCCTCGCTGCTGCGAGTGCCATCTACCAATGTAGCATTAGCATAAGCCAACTCTACAGTAGCTTTTGGCTCTGGCAGAGGAGCGATGTGTGAGTCTACGATGTAAAGCACATTGTCAGTGCTCAACAACTCTGCGTGCAAAGTGAGACCGTTCTCGTCGTCTGTTACAACGATGTCCACCTCTGCAAAGCGTACGATGGTAGAATAACCTTCTTCGTCGTAGATGTACATACCTGTGTAATCCATAATGCAGTCAGCTTCGGTGAAGGTACCTGCTTGTGTGGTAGAAACGTAGTCCAACTTGATTTCATAGGTCTCGGTAGCATCGATGAGGGTGGTGTACCAATCGTTGTCTGACGCGTAGTACTCCCATGCCCAAAAGGTTGCTACGATCTCTACGGTGTCGGTAGCTGCTGCAGCTGCTTTAGCTGGAGCTTTGAGTGCTGCATTAGTTGGCAACGCTTGCTTGGTAGCAGTTGGCACTGCCTTGATTTGGCGAACGCCGTTAATAGCCATTGGAGTCGCTGCTTTAGCTTGGCGTGCCTCAACCATTGCTTGGCGAGCATCTTGTTTGTTGAGTCTTGCTACCTTAGCAGTTTTCTCTACTGGAGCAAATTGATTTTTAGCTTTGGCTAAATTCAATTGATTCTCCGCTACGAAAGGAGAATTAGCCATGGCACATAGCACGAATGAAAGTGCCATGAATAAAGAGTAGATCTTTTTCATAATAATAAATAAAAATTAAAATTGTACCTTAAAAAAACAATATACCTTAAATATAATATATATGCGTGTATATGCGTGCGTGTGGTTTCGTGACGACTGTTTGTCGCTTTTAGTCGCCTTGTATAGCGAAACCGCTTGCAAAGATAGTATAAATAATTGGAATATGCAAACTTTTTCTACTTTTTTTATGGTTTTTATGGAATTTTGTTTGTTTTTCTAGGTTTTTGGTGGAAAATTGTCGCTTTGTAGGTGGTGTTTTGTGATTTTTGTTTTTCTGGCCCCTATTAGGTGGGTTCGAATCCAGCAATTTACCAAAAAATAAAAGACCTCCCAAAAGGGAAGTCTTTCGTTTTTGTTGCCAAACTAGGATTCGAACCCAGACAGACAGAACCAGAATCTGTAGTGCTACCGTTACACCATTTGGCAATACCAAACCCGATAAGTTGTTAGGCTAATCGGGCAGGTTTGTCTTACTTCACGCGGCGCTCTGGAATACGAGCTTTCTTACCAGTAAGAGCACGCAAGTAGTACAATTTAGAGCGACGAACTTTACCGTATTTGTTCACAGTAATTTTCTCGATGAATGGGCTATCCATAGGGAAGATACGCTCTACACCTACGTTACCAGACATCTTGCGAACAGTGAAGCGCTTCTTGTCACCGCTACCGTGGATGCAAATAACATCACCGCGGAACTCTTGGATACGCTCCTTGTTACCCTCTTTAATACGATAAGCTACAGTCACTTGATCACCTGCAGCGAATGCTGGAAACTCTTTCTTCTCGCCAGCGAATGCCTCTTCGGCAATTTTCATCAAATCCATTTC
>JAZSGL010000018.1:0-2607 GCA_045532735.1 Paludibacteraceae bacterium
AATGCTTCCAATACAAACCGTAGAAACAGCAACTGTTGGAGCTGTAATTCCACAACAAAAAAGCGCTATAGGCGAAGTGGTGGCTCCTGCAAAGAATTACTTCTCCCAATTAGACTATTTCATCATTAATGCAAGGGTCAAAGGAGGTAATAGTGGTGGTCCAGTAATTAGCCAATGGGGCAAGGTAATAGGTACTGTCGTAGAAACGCCATTTGACAGTCAAGGAGGTAGTGCTAGTGGCCGTTATGACATCATGGGGTATGGGTTATGCCTGCCTTCAAAGTATGTAACACAAGTTATTGACAATCCCGATATAAAAAAATTGCATTTTACAGGTAGTTCTTATACTTGCATTTCAAAATAAAGCAGTAACTTTGCAACAAAGTAGGAACTCGACTCTGCGAGACACTGCAAAATGGTGCAGAATATAGGTGGAGCAATAGCGGGAGATTACGTTTGTTGCGATTCTTTAACGCATATATAGCCATTTAGAAATGAAACTCATTCCCTGGTGACACCACAAAAACCTAAAATCCTGATTTTCACAGAAAATCGGGATTTTTTATTTTACCCTAATCACCGTATCTGCACTTACATTATACCCTATCGGGTGTAATACACAAGTACTCAACCCATATTATACCTTATCGGGTATAATCTAAAACCGCCCTCGATAGCAACTTTGCGGTAAACCGCGAAAATAGGCTGCGCTCATAGGTAAACTTATAAGCGAGCTTAAGTTTAATTCTCTTGCACTATTTTTGCAATACTCGTTCAATATCGCTTTCACGATAAAGGATTTTTCCACCCAGTTGGCGGTATGGCAAAATCCCATTGTGCCTGAAAGTTTATGCTTAAGCGAACATAGCAAGTTGTGTTTTGGGACCCCGAAATGTTTTCGGCGTCCCAAAACTACCTATCGACATCCTACCCTCCAAAGTCGGGCGGATATGGTGATTGTCGTCATAATTTTACTCTGCTAGTCCTCAATTTATACACTCTTAATAAGCATAAAAGTACGTAGAATTTATATTTCTTGAATATCAATAATTGCTAATGATATGTGTGGTTTTATAATTAATTAGACTTAACACGATTCAATATGCTAAATTTTGCTTATTTTTGCATGTTGCAAGGTTTATATCCGTAACTGAATGAATAGAATTACAACCTACCAGGCTAAATATCTGGCAAATTACCTCACAAGGCATTTGCCAGCTAATGATATTAACAAGCTGACGGCTTCGTTGCAAGATGCACAGGTCGATTTGACTCCGCACCAAGTGGAGGCTGCTTTGTTTGCCTTCAAGTCTCCGTTATCTAAGGGTGCAATTTTGGCTGATGAAGTAGGTTTGGGTAAGACTATTGAGGCGGGTATAATTCTTTCTCAGCATTGGGCAGAGCACAAGCGCAAGCTTCTTATCATTTGTCCAGCCAACCTTCGTAAGCAGTGGTCGAGTGAGTTGCAGGAAAAGTTCTCGTTGGAGTCTATCATTTTGGAGAAGCGCAGCTTTGACGCTATTCTCGATACGGGCAATCTCAACCCATTTACCACCGACAAGATTGTCATCTGCTCATATCAGTTTGCCAAGACCAAGGCTCCTTACATCAAACATACAGATTGGGACTTGGTTATCATTGATGAGGCGCACCGTCTCCGCAATGTGTACAAGCCGACCAACAAAATCTCAAACATCATCAAGTCGTCTATTGAATTGCGCAAGAAGATACTGCTTACAGCCACTCCGTTGCAGAACTCCATCTTGGAGCTTTATGGTTTGGTGTCCATTATTGACGACTATGTATTTGGCGACCTAAAGAGTTTTAAGACTCAGTTTGGTCGAATGCTCGACGAGGAAGATTATAATTCTCTCCGCGAAAGATTGCAGCCTATATGCAAGCGTACACTTCGTCGTCAGGTTTTGGAATATATCAAGTACACGAAGCGTATTGCTATCCTGCAGGAGTTCTTCCCATCAAAGGATGAGCAAGCTTTGTATGACCTGGTGTCAGACTATCTTGCTCGTCCAAGATTGTATGCCCTTCCTAACAGCCAGCGACAGTTGATGACTCTGATTCTTCGTAAGCTGTTGGCTTCTTCAACATACGCTATTCATGATACCTTCTGCTCGCTTATTGCTCGCTTAGAGGCTAAACTGCAACGCCAGGAGAGTGCAAGTTTAGAGGAGGTTTACATGGATTTTGATGGTAGCGATGAGGAGTGGATCGATGAGGAGTGGATCGATGAAGAGGAGGTAGAGGAAGAGGAGCAGCAGGAAATACTCCACCCGTCAGACATTGAGGAAATAAAGCGCGAGATTCAAGACTTGTATATATTCCGCGACCTGGCTGCCAAGATTAAGAAGAATAGTAAGGCAGAGCAATTGTTTACAGCTCTCAATAAGGGTTTCGAGCAGCTGGACACTCTTGGTGCAAGCAAGAAAGCTCTTATCTTTACCGAGTCGCGTCGTACACAAGAGTTCCTATACGAGCTTTTGGAGAAGCGAGGCTATAAGGGTAAGGTTGTGCGTTTCAATGGCACAAACACTGACCGTCAATCTACCGAGATATACAAGGCTTGGATGGAGAAGCATAAGGGAAGCCACA
>JAZSGL010000096.1:0-19310 GCA_045532735.1 Paludibacteraceae bacterium
GATGCTATCTGGCAATGCCGCAACTGTGGTCACTTGTATATCGGTCAAGATGCTCCTGTGGTTTGCCCTGTTTGCAAACACCCACAAGCATACTTCCAATTGCAACAAAACAACTTCTAATCAACTACTTGAGGACTTGTGCACCTGTGTGCGCAAGTCCTTTTTACTTTGTATATGGACATAACTATACTCCTTCAAGCCATCTTGCAACTCATTGCAGGTATTGGTATTTTCTTGGTGGCATGCCAGATGATGTCTTCCAACTTGGAGACTGCCAGCAGTGCCCGCCTCAAAAGTCTGTTTTCTCGCATGTCCAACTCTCGCATGTTGGGCGTGGGTATTGGTACAGTAGCCACAGCTGCCATCCAATCTTCGGGTGCCACGACCGTGATGGTCATCGGTTTCGTGAATGTGGGCATCATGTCATTGGCGCAAGCGGCTACTATCATCTATGGCGCGAACATCGGTACCACGGTTACCGCACAAATCGTTGCCCTCGGCCTAAGTAGTGGCGGCGGTATATCTACCACTGTTATTTTTGCGGCTTTCGCGGGTCTCGGAGCATTTATTGAACTCTTCTCTAAGAAAGATACATGGAAGACATGGGGTGGTATCATCACAGGCTTTGGTATGCTTTTCGTCGGTCTTAGCCTTATGAGCAAGTCCATGGACGCTTTGGCTAAACTTCAAGAGATCAAAGACTTCCTTGCGTCTATTGAACATCCTTTGATGCTTGTGCTTTTTGGCGCGATATTGACAGCAATAGTGCAATCATCTTCTGTGGTAACCTCTATTGCGCTTACTATGGCGGTGACTGGACTCATCTCGCTCAACCAAGGTATCTACCTCACCATGGGTTCGAATATCGGTTCGTGCGTAGTGGCTATTATCGCAGGTTTAACCTCGGGTCTCAACGCGAAGCGTACTGCCCTTATCCACTTGCTATTCAACTGCTTTGGCGTCTTCATCTTCCTCATTGCGGCATGGGTAATGCACCTCGTAACTTCGGGCGCAATGAACTATGGTGTCATCTTTGAGACTATGTTCCCAGGCGCACCACAATTGCAATTGGCAATGTTCCACACTATCTTCAACTGTGTGACAGTATGTATCATCTTGCCATTGACGGATTATCTGGTAAATCTCGTGACAAAGATTCTCCCAGAGAAGAATCGTGTGGACGAGGCATTGCAAGAGGGACAACCTCACTTCCACTTTGTGGACGAGCAAATGCTCCGTACTCCAGCTATTGCAGTCAACCAAGTGAAATTGGAGATTGAGAACATGGCGGCTATTGCTATCCACAACTTCAACCTCGCGATGGATATCATCTCTACCGTGAACTTTGATAAGATGGATGAGTTCAACGAGAATGAGAAGCAACTCAACTACCTCAACCGCAATCTTATCCCATATATAGTACATCTCAATAACTTGCCTATCAGCGAGGAAGACAACCGCTATTTGGCGACTGCTATTCGTACGATTGGTGATTTGGAGCGAGTAGGTGACTATTCAGTAAACTTGACTGAGTATGCGGAGTTGTTGCAAAACTTCAAAGAGACATTCTCTAAGGACCTTCTCTTTGAGGTGGAGCAATTGCGTGAGACGATGGGTGCGCTTTATCAAGCGACGATGAAGACCTATATGGATCACGATTTCGATGCTTTGATTGAGGTAAATCGCTACGAAGATCAAGTTGACGAGATGGTGGCTAGTATTGAGAAAATGCACTTACAACGCTTGATGGATGGTATTTATCCAGCAAGTGTAGGTCAAGTTTATCAGGAGTTTGCGTCCGATACCGAGCGTATTGCAGACCACTTCTTAAATGTTGCTAAATCCATTCGCCAACTCCATGTAGGCGAGGATTGATGAACGCATATGAACTAGCATATGAATATGTGCAGCATACCAATCGCTGCATCTTTCTAACAGGCAAAGCAGGAACGGGGAAAACCACGTTCCTGCGTCGCCTTAAACAGGAGTGCCCTAAGCAGATGGCTGTGGTAGCACCAACAGGTGTGGCGGCTATCAATGCCGAGGGTGTGACAATTCACTCGCTCTTTCAGTTGCCTCCGCAACTCTTTCTTCCTACCGACGAAGCACGTCGTCAACTCTTCTCCGAGATGCAGATGCGTGCGAACAGACAGCGTGTGCTGCGTAACTTGGAGCTTCTAGTCATAGACGAAGTGAGTATGGTGCGAGCAGATTTGCTAGACACCATTGATGCGGTCTTGCGCCATTTTAAGCATCGTCCAACGATCCCATTTGGCGGGGTACAAATGCTTGTGATAGGCGATTTGTTTCAACTTTCTCCCGTAGTGCGTGAGGAAGAATGGCGGTTGCTTCAGCCTTTCTATGATGGACCGTATTTCTTCCAAGCTCGTGTTTTTCGAGAGCTTCAACCTATCTATATCGAGTTTGAGCATGTCTATCGCCAAACGAATTTGGAGTTCCTCTCTATCCTTAATGAAGTGCGCAATAATAGATTGACGATGCAGTCTTTGCGAATACTCAATTCACGTTATTTGCCTGATTTTAAATCAGATTCTCATATCACACTCTCTACTCACAATAGTAAGGTGGATGCGATTAACCAGCGTGAGATGAATGCATTGAAAGGGAAGGAATACAGCTATCGCGCAACCATAACTGATACCTTCCCAGAGTCGATGTATCCTATTGATGAGCAGCTAGTGCTCAAAGTAGGGGCACGGGTGATGTTTATCAAGAATGATTCTTCTTCCGACAAACTCTACTACAATGGTAAACTAGGAGTAGTTACCTCACTCTCAAAACAAGCAATCAATGTGCGTTGTGATGATGGTACAGAGGTCAATGTGCATAACGAAATATGGGAGAATATCCGCTATAATGCAGATTCGGGTAGCGATCAAGTGCAGACGGAGGTCATAGGTACCTTTACGCATTACCCTTTGCGCCTAGCGTGGGCAATCACCATACACAAAGCTCAGGGACTAACTTTCGACCAACTGATTATAGATGCAGAGGATGCTTTTGCAGCGGGACAGGTGTATGTGGCTCTCTCTCGTTGTCGCAGCCTAGAGGGGTTGACCTTGCTTACTCCTATACCCACACACGCGCTCACCAATGCGCGTGAGGTATTGCAGTTTACAGACAAACAAGATTCGATTCAAACTGTGGAGCAGAATCTTCAACCTGCTCAAAAAGACTATTTGACCACTTTGCTCTGCGCCTTGTTTGACTTCAAGGAACATACAGAACAACTCTATTCCTTGCAGCGCATGGCCAATAGTATGACCTCATTACAGATACCGCCTAACCAATATATATCCGATCTTATATCTCCTTTGTTGGATTTGCATGGAGTAGGTGAACGCTTTCAGCAGCAGATACGCCAACTCATGTATCATGATCAGTTGGATAAACTCCAAGAGCGATTGCAGGCGGCATGTCAATACTATGCAACCAAGATATACGACCTGCTGAAGGAAATGAGCGATTGCCATTTGCGAAGCAACAATCAGTCGGATTCAGCGCAATTGAAGCAAGCCATATTGGATATCTATGCCGCCATCTCACGCAAAGCCTACTTACAAGCGCAGATGGCAAGGCGTGTCTCCGTAGAAGCCTATTTCGAAGCACGAAAGTCATACAAGTACAAAGAGCCATCTTTGACCATCTATACTACTCAACGTAAGTCTCGTGTAAATGCAACGACATTCCAAACAATGACATTGCTTCATCAGGGATATCGTATCAAGGATATTGCCAAGCATCGCAATATGACACAAAGAACGGTCATCAAGCACCTGAAGATGTTACTTGAAGATCGAATGATAGAGATACATGACTTCCATCCTGCGGATCGTATATGGATTAAAAATTAATAGTATATATTATATGCGTAAAATTACATTTCTTTTTATGCTTTTGTTTGCTTGTGTATTAGCGCAAGCCGCAACACTATTTCCTTCTCGTACTGACTTTCGTGATGAGTCCATCTATTTTGTGATGACCACCCGTTTTTATGATGGCGATGCGAGCAACAATACGCATTGTTGGGATGGTAACAACCCTGGTGACCCTGCTTGGCGTGGCGATTTCAAGGGATTGATAGAGAAGATGGATTACATCAAAGCTCTCGGTTTTACGGCTATTTGGATCACACCTGTCGTAGAAAATGCATCAGGTTATGACTACCACGGCTACCATGCGCACGACTTCTCTAGGGTGGATCACCGTTATGAGTCAGAAGGTGTGGGTTTTCAACAAGTGATTGATGAAGCGCACAAGCGAGGGATGAAGATTATCTTGGACATCGTGCTGAACCATACAGGTAACTTTGGTGAAGCCAATCTGTGCAAGATGTTTACTCGCGACTGGACCAAAGACCAATCAGATATTAATGAATGTATGGTGCCTTACACTAAGAAGGATGGAGGTAAGTTGCCTGATAACTATGCGTCTTTATCGGATCAATATGGTGAGCGTTTGTCGCTGATGAAGAATACTAAGGGTAAGAACAACGACAACCATAACTATTGGCACCACTTTGGTCACGGCAACTGGGATAATCCTACGCGCTGGTGGATGCAAATTGCGGGTGACTGCGTGGATTTAAATACTGAGCATCCTTTTGTATATAACTACTTGATCGAGTGCTATTCTAAGTTTATTAAGATGGGTGTGGATGGCTTCCGTATTGATACGGGTGGACATATTCCACGCCTTACATTCAATCAAACATTTATCCCTGCTTTCCATGCGGCAGCAGAGAGCGCAGAGGCTAAAAACAAGCGTGGTAACATGCCCTTCTATATGTTCGCAGAGGTGTGTGCGCGTTATACAGGTATTTGGTATCGCGAGCAACCTAATCTCTCGCCACTGTACTACACTTGGAAAGAAAACAAGACCTATGCATGGGATAGCAATCCCACTTCCTGGGATAATATTGTAGCAATGGAAGGTGATAATTGTAACACACATACCAATCACAAGTCTGTGCAACAATCTGCATTGGATGCCAGCAAGCCTACTTCACAAAACGCTTTCCTCAACGGCAATACCTATCATACCCCAGATTACTCCAAAGCAAGTGGACTGAATGTGATTGACTTTACTATGCACCATAACTTCCGTTCGGCAAGTGAGGCATGGAATATCGCACAACAGGGCAATGACCAATACTACAACGATGCGACATGGAATGTGGTATATGTGGACTCACACGACTATGCTCCTAATGGTGCTCCAGAGGACAAACGCTTCTCGGGTGACGAGAGCACTTTGGCAGAGAACTGGAGTTTGATGTTTACCCACCGTGGTGTGCCTTGTATCTATTATGGTTCGGAGATCCAGTTTAAGAAAGGTTGCGTGATTGATAATGGACCTAATACTTCATTAATTAATACAGGTCGTGCGTACTTTGGTGGGTATATCAAAGGTAGTGCAAATGTAACCGACTTTGCTACTTATAGCAATGCTACAGGCAATATGGCGGCTACGCTGAACCACCCATTGGCTAAGCATGTGCAACGCCTTAACCTAATTCGTCAAGCGGTACCAGCTTTGCGTAAAGGTCAGTATTCGATGGCAGGATGCAAAGGCTCTTTTGCTTTTAAGCGTCGTTATACCGATGCAACGACCGACTCTTATGCCTTGGTATGTATCTCAGGAGGTGCTACTTTCTCAGGAATTGAGAATGGAACCTATGTAGATTGTGTGACAGGTGATACTAAAACCGTGACCAATGGTACGCTCAGCGTTTCTTGTAGTGGCAAGGGTAATATGCGCGTGTATGTGTTGAATTCAAGCAAGACTAAGGCTCCTGGTAAAGTGGGTGTAGATGGGAAGTATCTTTACCAATCTTCTTCTGCAGGCGGCAACACGCCTAAATGGGACGGCACACAAGAGGAATTGACAAATGATCCAACACTACCAGAGGAGCCAGAAGAGGCTATCGAACCATGTTTGACAAGCGCAGATCAACGTGCGGTGTTCTTTACCAAGTCGTCGGATTTTGGCAAGAAGATTAATTGCTATATTTGGAAAAGTAATGGCACTATCACCAATGGATGGCCAGGCACTACTGCCACCTCTTTGGGGAATGGTAAATATCGTTTTGATATTCCTGATTCAGCTCCTGCTATTGATGGTACATGGATGATTATTTGGAACGATGGAAGCGCTCAAACAAAAGATCTTGTGTTTACCAATCACGGTATGTACACGGGTAGTGACAAGAATAATATCACTTGCACATCAAAAGTAACTGCGTTGTGCGAGGGTGGCGAAATTCCTGACATACCTGAAAATCCTGATACGCCAGACGATCCCAAACCAAACGATCCAACAGTTATTACAGTTAGAGCTAAAGTACCCGCTCATTGGACCAATACCATCACTGCTTGGGTCTGGCCTACAGGAGGAAACGGTCGTGAAGTGAATCCCACCCAAGAGGGCGAGTGGTATGTAGTGAGCGAGAAAACCGATGTGCTGAATATTATTTTCAAGAATGGTGCTGGCTGGAATGGCAATGCAAACCAAACAGAAGATATTAAGAATATTACTCAAAATACTTGCTTCCAGCTCAATCAATCAGGTGATCAAAAAGCAACTTATACGATAGTTGACTGCGAGGCTTCTACCGATGTGGAAGATATTGATAGCAATCAATTCCAAGCTCGCAAGCTGTTGATCAATGGGTCACTTTACCTCGTTATGCCTAACGGGAAGGTATATGATGTATGTGGTAATCAGATTCGTTAATTGATTCGTAGGTATATAAAAAAAGAAGAGTAGTTTATGGCTACTCTTCTTTTTCATATACGAATCGTAAGTTGTCCACCCATAGCGTATTCCCCTCGCAGGCGCGGAAGACTCCCGCATTGCTCGATGATATATACATCACGATGTGCGTAGGCTGATCTAAACTCCATCCCACTTCCTCAATCTTCACCATTTTACCTTTGGAGTTACGGGTCATCATATCTACTTGATTCAAGTCTTCATATGCTTGGAAATCTTTGGCCTCTTTGATGAATCCATAGCGGATAGGAATCTCGTGATTATTTATCCATTCAGGGATAGTTTCGCAGATACGCTCATATGCTGTTCCTACACGACGGGCATATATCTTTCCTGTCTCTTTATCTTCCCAACGATGTTGAAGATAAATATAAATGACTGCACAATCATGCCCACCTATGGTATCTGGTTTGTTCTTTTCGGTAGAAATGATAGGTTTCTCTGCAGATATCTTTGCTTTGTAGTCCAGCATCAATGCCACCGGTTCTTTTGTAAATGGCACACCAAACTCAGTGGCAGTATAAGGTCTGCTTTTGGCGGCAATACCTAGAGGTTCCAGTGCTTGTCCCGTGTATATCGTGCCTGATACCATGGCATAGATATCACCGATATTCACATGAGTCAGTACATTCTGCATCTTACAGCAATACCCGTAACCCCGACGCTCTGGTTCCACAGAACCTTCGATACCTGTTTCTATGCCCATAAATTTGGCATATGTGGCACTACATCCCCACGGATTATCCTCCGTAGGGATATAGGCTTGATTCTCGCGAATCGTGTCGGTGGTTGCAAGGGCATAGAGCGTCTTGGTCTTACCACCTAGCAATTTGCTCTCATGGATATAGCGTACTTGCCATTGGTCCATATCTCCATAGGGAATAGGTTCTGTCCAACGTTCTTGTGCCCACATACCATTACCTATAGCCAATAGCCCAATAATCACCAATAACCTCATAACCGCCATTAATCGAGATTCACCGATATTCACCTCACACCAAACTAAACGCCACATCCATCATGTGGGTGAAACTA
This sequence comes from Paludibacteraceae bacterium, assembly GCA_045532735.1. GTDB lineage: Bacteria > Bacteroidota > Bacteroidia > Bacteroidales > Paludibacteraceae > Colicola. The sequence continues at coordinate 7,831 of JAZSGL010000096.1, forward strand.
TTTTGTCGTTGCTCTGCCGTAGTGGCCTCACCTGTTAGGATATTGTCCGATACGGTGCAAATTACCAATGCCTTATTGCCGCTTCGAGCAGCGTTCATATACAGTGCAGGTGCCTCCATCTCTACTGCCAAGACGCCCAAGTTTATCCATTTGTCGTTATGCGCGTTTTCGGTGTAGAAGGTGTCGGATGAGAATACATTGCCCACTTTATAGTTGTAGCCAAACTTCTCCGCTGCTTCGGCTGCGCGACGACATAGATCGAAGTCTGCGATAGGAGCATAGGTACCAGGCAACTCGTATTGCGCTGCATAGTTGCTATTGGTGCACGCGCCCATAGCTATCACCAGGTCGCCTACATTCAAGTCCTTGTTAATGCTACCGCAACTACCTACGCGGATAATGTTCTTCACTCCATAGAAATTGTATAACTCATAAGTGTAGATACCAATAGATGGAATACCCATACCATGTCCCATTACGCTCACGCGTTTGCCGTTGTGCGTACCAGTAAAGCCTAGCATGCCGCGTACATTATTGAATTGTACTGGATTCTCCAGATACTTCTCTGCCATCATCTTTGCACGCAAAGGATCACCTGCCATGATGACGGTCTCGGCGATTTCGCCGTATTGTGCCCCAATATGGGGAGTAGGTGTCTGTTTCATTGTAGTGTTGTTTAGAATTGTTTAGTATTGTTTAGAATTGTGTAGTATGGTGTTACACGATCTTTGCTGGGATTAGTTTCTCGCGGATCTTCACATAGATGATCGTCTCTTTCTTGGCGAAAGTTGTCTTCACATAACCCATACCTACGCCCACCTTGGTAGTAGGCAACATAATACCGCTAGTAACATTACCAATCACATTACCCTCAGCATCGCAGATCTCGTAGCCGCAGCGTGGAATTGCGCGCTCTTGACACTCAAAGTGAACCAATTTGCGTTGTACGCCTTCGGCTTTTTGCTTGAGTAAATACTCTTTGTCGATAAAGTCCTTGGCATCAAACTTGGTAATCCAACCGAGTCCAGCTTCCAGTGGAGAGGTGGTGTCATCTATATCATGACCATAGAGGCAGTACCATTTCTCTAGACGCAAACTATCGCGTGCACCGAGGCCGATAGGAGCCAAACCAAATGGTTTGCCTACCTCAAAAAGTGCATCCCAAATCTGTTTGCTATGCTCTTTTGGGAAATATAGCTCAAATCCGCCTGCTCCTGTATAACCAGTATTACTGAGGATTACGCCTTGTACACCAGCGAATGACCACTCGCGGAAAGAATAATATGGAATAGCACTCAGATCTGCATCGGTCAATAGTTGCAGCATCTCTGTGGCTTTTGGACCTTGTACTGCTAGTAGACCATAGCGGTCGCTGGCGTTCTCCAATTGCACACCAAAGGTGTTGTGCTCGTTTACCCATGCCCAATCTTTATCTATATTGCCTGCATTTACCACGAGCAGGTACTTGGTAGTAGAGTATTTGTAGATGATTAGGTCGTCCACAATACCGCCTTTTCCATTTGGGAAACAGGTGTATTGTGCTTTGCCAGCCTCTAGTTTGCTTACATCGTTGGTGGTGATATATTGTAGAAAATCCAATGCTTTCTCGCCTTTTACCCAAAATTCGCCCATGTGGCTCACATCGAACACACCTACGCCTTTGCGCACGATCATATGTTCTTGGTTGATACCAGTAGGGTATTGGATAGGCATGTTAAAGCCAGCAAAATCTGCCATCTTCGCTCCCAGAGCGATATGGATGTCTGTAAATGGAGTTGTTTTCATACTATTCTTGTCTTTAAACTTTCAACTATAAACTTTCAACTATTTTGAAAATCGTTATGCTTTCTCAACGATTTTCAAAATAACTTGCATTGCCTTTTCCATAGATGGGATAGGCAAATACTCAAATCTGCTGTGGAAGTTCACACCACCTGCAAAGATGTTAGGGCATGGTAGTCCTTCGAATGACAATCGAGCACCATCTGTACCGCCACGAATAGGTTGTACCTTAGGAGTAACTCCTACTTCTTTCATCGCTTCCTCTACTAGGGTGACGATATGCATCACTGGTTCCACTTTCTCGCGCATATTGTAGTATTGGTCACGAATCTCCACCTCTATGGTTCCCTCGCCATATTCTTGATTAATCTTGCGTGCCAAGTGCTCGATCTCGCGTTTGCGGCTCTCAAAGCGTGCGCGATCATGGTCGCGGATGATATATTGCAAGGTAGTCTCCTCCACGGTGCCGTTCATGGCGATGAGGTGGTAGAATCCCTCGTAACCTTGTGTGTGTTCTGGTGTTTCCCAACGAGGTAACATGGTGGCAAAGTGGTTTGCAATACGCATGGAGTTGATCATCTTGTGATAGCCATAACCTGGGTGTACATTCACGCCGTGCACCTTGACTTTGCAGCCTGCGGCGTTGAAGTTTTCGTATTCTAGTTCGCCCACAGCGCCGCCGTCCATGGTGTAGGCAAAGTCGCAACCGAACTTCGCTACATCAAAGTGGTCCGCACCTTGACCAATCTCCTCGTCTGGCGTAAAGCCTACACGAATTTTACCGTGCTTTATCTCAGGGTGTTGGATCAGATATTCACAAGCGGTTACAATCTCAGCCAAACCTGCTTTATCATCTGCGCCAAGTAGGGTAGTACCATCTGTGACGATGATATCTTGACCTTTGTAATCCAATATCTCAGGGTATTTCGCGACTTCGAATACGATATTCTTCTCCTCGTTGAGCACGATATCATTGCCGTCATAATTTTCTACGATACGAGCTTTCACATTCTTGCCGCTGGCATCTGGCGCAGTGTCCATATGCGCGATAAAGCCGATAACGGGTTTGCCTTCGATATTAGCGGGTAGAGTAGCCATTACATAGCCGTTCTCATCCAATGTAACCTCTTGCATACCAATCTCTTTGAGTTCAGCAGCTAAGTACTGTGCAAACTCCATTTGCCCCGGAGTAGATGGGGTCATATTAGTCTCTTCATCCGATGTGGTGCAGAAACTTACATACTTCAAAAATCTTTCTGTAATATTCATAGTACTATATTCATTTTATCTATTTCGTTGTTTTTCCATGCAAGAATGTTGTCGCAGACATTCTCGCACATGGCGATACGACCTTCCCAGGTACCTGTACCCGTGTGAGGGGAGAGCACCACATTGTCCAATGTCAGCAGTTCGGGATGAATCTTAGGCTCGTGCTCATATACATCCATCGCTGCACCTGCTATCTCGCCTTTTTTTAGTGCTTTCGCCAATGCCTCTTCATCCACATGTGCGCCCCGTGCGGTGTTGATGAGGTAAGCAGTCTTCTTCATCATCTGCAACTCTCGCTCACCTATCAAGTGCTTCACACTTGGTGTGTAGGGTAGGTTCAAACTCACAAAGTCAGCTGTTCGTAGCAGTTCCTCTTTGGAGACATATCTTATTGTGTTGGGAATCCTGAGTCCAGACTCTAAATTAGACACAGATATCTGCTTGCGATTGTGGTACACAATACGCATGCCGCTGGCTACAGCTCTGCGTGCCAATGCCTGTCCGATGCGCCCCATACCGATGATTCCTAAGGTCTTGCCATATAGCGAGTGGCTGAGGTTATTCATCACGCCAAAGGGTTCTGCTGTCCCTTGTCGTAACTTGCGATCAAACTCTGCGGTGCGTCGTGCTACAGCGTGCATGAGCGCGAAAGCCAGTTCGGCTGTTGGTTCGATGACGGGTTGTGGGGTATTGGTCACACGAATACCGCGTTCGCGACATGCATCGAGGTCAATATTGTTGAATCCTACGCCGAAGTTGGTCACCAGTTTGAGGTGAGGTGCCGACATAATCATCTCACGCGTCACAGGTTTGTCAAAGGAGCTGACGAGCACTTCTGCCTCCTCTAGTGGCGCATACAATGTATGTTGCTCCAATCTGGCAAATCCTTCTGCAGGTAATGATGTGGTGAATGCGATTTTCATGTAATGTACCAAATATTGCTGCAAAAGTACGATTTTTTTTGCAAATATGCAAATATATGTATAAAAAAGTGTGCCAAATTCTTTTTGACACACTTTTTTTCTTCTCTTAACTATAGGCGCTTTGCGCCGTTCTGTTGCGAAGCGTCCCTTAAATGGTTGCTCGCCTAATCCACTCCATCTCTTCTGCTGTGAATTGGATATTGCTGATTGCCTGCAAGTTATCATCTAATTGTTTCACGCTGCTTGCACCTACGATTACGCTAGTCACATCTTGAGCCAACAGCCATGATATAGCCATCTGTGCCAATGTCTGTCCGCGCTCTGCGGCGATAGTTCCTAGGCGTTGTGCGCGTGCCACAGCTTCGTTAGTTATTTGCTCTGGACGGAGGAATACATTCTTGCTGGCACGACTGCCTGCTGGGATACCATTTAGATAGCGATCGGTCAATAATCCTTGTGCTAATGGTGAGAAGCAGATAAAACCCGAACCATTCTCTGTAGCTACAGGCAAGTTCTCGTGCAATGTCTCGGGGCATAGGATGCTAGCTTTGTACTGGCTAATCACGCATGGTACATGCGCTGCACGCAGATAGTCGTATGCTTCTTTCTGCTTGTCAGCAGGATAATTGCTAATGCCCACATACAATGCCTTGCCCGCACGCACGATGTCAACGAGGGCTTGCATAGTCTCTTCAATAGGGGTGTCTGGGTCGTAGCGGTGCGAATAGAAGATATCGAAATACTCCAATCCAGTACGTTTCAGACTTTGATCACATGACGAGATTAAGTATTTGCGTGAACCGCCATTGCCATAGGGTCCATCCCACATCCAATATCCTGCTTTGGATGAGATAACCATCTCATCACGATGACTAGCAAGATCTTCGCGTAGCACTTTGCCAAAGGTGATTTCGGCGGTGCCAGGCGCAGGACCGTAATTGTTAGCAATATCAAAGTGTGTCACACCATTCTCCCACGCGTGGAGCAGCATGGCGCGTGCCACATCTGCAGGATCTTCGCTGCCGAAGTTATGCCATAATCCGAGTGATACGAGTGGTAGTTGCAATCCACTCTTGCCAGAAAAACGATAGTCCATAATAAAAATAGGTATTAGTTTATAATTTCGCTGCAAAGGTAATGACATTTTCGGAATTATGCAAATGTTTGATTATATTTATGCAGATTTTGTACTATTCCTTAATGTCCATTTTGCTACTTCGACTTTGCAAAAATGAGAAATTTTGCATTTTTTTGCTTAAATTTTTGAAATACCCCCCTGTTTTTTCCATATATATATAGCTCAAAAAATTAAAATCGAACGACAATATGGAAAATCTAACATTGTAACAATCGAAATCGAATAATACACACAACTATAGTTTAGACTAGTTCTACTAAAAAAGCAAGCATATGAAAACAAACGACAAAGAGAGACTGCATTACGAAATGACAGATCTGATGAAAATGACAGACGAAGCTCTTGTAAATTACATCCTATACACCATGCAGCGCAAAAACCTGACCGAATATAATATCGGTTGCGTGGTTGGTTATTTTGGTAAAACTTATGATACCCCCAAAGGATGGCACCTGCTATTTTGGCCATTCTTGGGTAGCTATCGACATAGCTACGATTGGACAAGAGTGTTTATCAAAGACGGACAATTGCTATTCGAACTGACCGAACAAATCAGCAAGTCTCAATACGATTTCGAGGACATTTTCCTCATCGAAAAAATCTTCCCTGCCCCAGAGGGCAAAACCGTTGGTGAGCGCTATTACCCCCAAACCATAACCCACTATACAGTGGATGAGTTTTTCGATATGCTGCCTAAATTGCCTATCAAAAACTTTCAACCATGGACAAAACATCGCTATTTGGTAGAAGTGGCTTCTAGTGTGCAGTATATGAATCCACAACGCGAGAAAGCCGATGCGGCACGCCGACCCAAGTTGGATTTTGATACAGTAGCTAAGTTGCTCGAAAAGGCACCAGAACTCAAAGTCAAACCTATGAGCCAAATTGTTGAGGAGTGGGAGAAGTCGTTGTAGGCGGCAAAAAACTTTTATAATAAAAAATACACATCGCAATAAAAATATCTTAAAAAATCAAGATTATGTTAAAACTTACTATTCCAAGTAGTACATTGGTTTATGGTCAAGACCAAGAAGAGAATCTAATATTCCAATCACATTGCATCACAAATGCTCATTTGCCAGAAGACAAGTCATTCACGAAGGTAGAGTTGTGGAAAACGGTTACGGAGATTGGTCATCTGTGTTTTGAAGGCTGCGAAGAGTTAACCACCATCACGTTGCCTAGTACCATCAGTTCGATTGGTTATAATGCTTTTCGCGGTTGCGACAAACTGCAGCAGGTGATTATCCCTGAGAATATCGATGAAATCAAAGTGTGGTTTAGCAGCGGCGTGCAAATGCGTATGTATCCTCCCTTTGATGGTATTGCCGACCTGCTCAAGAAAGGTTACTGTATGGAGTTTAATCCCCCAATGAGTTGGAGCGATTGGAATTAAAAATAAAGAAAACGCCAAAAGATTTGCAAAAATCAAAGATTTTTAGTAATTTTGCAGGCGATTTTAGGAACAAAAATTATAAAAAATTATTCCCAAAATTATCCAAAATTACTTTTGAACGCAACGCACACAACGCACACAACGCAACGCCAATAATGAGTTACTATAATTTTCTCCACGAATACCGTCCATGCACAGGCAATGACGCTGGTATGGTTAGTATGGACGATGAACAAGCCATGCAGGTGTTCAAACAATATGCTGAGTATGGCTATATCATTGTTAGTACCAAGAGCGTTAGCGAGATAGTCAACCTTCTCAAGCAGGGCAAATTCTCCTATATGCCTGTTTATGCCAAGATTAAGAACAAGTGGGAGAAGGCAATGATTATTTTCAATTATCATTGTGGGTATGACATCCAACAGGCAGGCGATACCGAGACCCTCAAAGAACTCCTGGAGTTGGGTAAAACTTTGACGGAGCAATATCACCAAGATTTTTTTCTCTACCAAGAGCCTGAACAAGCCTTACGATGTTTGCACTCAGACGGCAGCGATCACCATTTCGAATGCGATTGGGGCAATCCGGATAGTCCGGATTTCAATGAATTTACCAAGCGATATTGGGTTGCACTTCAGGATAGATTAGGTACTAAAATAAAACATATTGGTATATCTGAAGAAGAATGTCGCAGTATAAGGTTACATTGTCAGCAGGAGATTGCTAATAAATTTGTAGGTTGTTACATTAATCCTGCTCCTGTCTCCGATACCGAGCGAGTAAACCGCACCCGGGCAAAAGAGATATTCCCCACATTAGTTGTTTAGTGGACGGCGCAGGGCGCCTACTGTTTAGAGGGTGAGATTCGTAGGAACTATATATTAAAACAATAAAACGCGCCAAAGGCGCACCTAGCATATGGCACTAGAAGGATATACATCATTCGTCATTGAAGGCGAAAAGGGCAAAGAGATCTATGATATGATTATGGATCTCAGATCCCAACTCAAGGAAGGAGAAGAGAAGGCGTTTACAACCATTGGCGATAACCATTATTCTGTGGGGTTGTTCGATATGGGTAGTAATGAACCATGCATGGAAATGGTATTCTCACAGACGTCTGAGTCGGATGAGTTTCATTGTTCTTCCTATATTCCTGAGGATGGGGTAGTGTATCAGGATGACATTTTGCGCATCAATACTAGTTGGCGCCGTGACTCTGCTTTGTTCAATTATATGGAGGATATTGGTATGAATAACTACTCTGGGTATTACTACCATGACTCCAGTGAGCACGATATTGTAGGAACTACCAACGATACGGAAAGCAAATATTTCGAACTCATCTCGTTGGATGATATCGACGAATAAAAAACAAAGAGGATAGTACTGACGAGCACTATCCTCTTTGTTTTATGGGTTTATGGGTTATAGGCTATTGGCGATGAGCTATTGGTTTATAGTTTATGGTTTATAGTTTATAGGTAGGGTTAGCAGCTTTGCTGCATTTCCTCGCCCATACACCATACACCATACACCCTACACCGCGGCTAGCCGCCTACACCAACCCACGCCACACCTTCGCTCGAACATAACAGTCAAACTTGATATAGATCTTTCGCTTGCCTGTGCGTGGATCAATCGGAGCATCTGGCTCAGCTTTCTTCAATTGCGCTTGCCAATGCTGCTGCCACAATGTGCGTTGCACAGGATCATCCAAAATCTGCTTGGTCTTCGCGCAAGCTTCCTTCCAGCGATCTAGTTTCAGTTTTTCTGCACCCTCCGCTGGCTTTTTCTTCCAGTCACGTGGGTGCTGAACGACATACACTTCTTGTTTCATTTCTGCAATGACCCTTCCTTGATCATCGCGTGCCACTTTCTTACGAAAAACGGTCTTGTCTTTTTGATTCAATTTGCCCTCTATTTTTGCTACAGGGGCGATAAATGTTACTTTAGCCATATTATAAAATCTTTGATTGTACTATGTGATTACTATGTGATTACTATATGATTACTATATGATTCTGAGCACATCCTTATACCATCCATCTGCTAGAATGACTAGTACAACTAGTGCCACTATCCTTATCTTTGTAATGATTCAACGATTGCGATTTCTGCGATTTCTGCGAAAAGTGCGAATTTCAAAAATCGCACAATTCGCAGTTTGCGCACTATCTTTTTATCCTCCGACTTTTCGATACTTGCCTTGTTCTACTCTTTGAATATCATTGGATTGCGTATATTTTGTCAACCATCTTTTCATAGTGTCAACACTAATCCCAAGGACTTGAGCCTGCTTTACGGCGTCTTGTTTGGTGAAGTCCGTAGGAAGCATCTCAAAGAATTGTTTTTGGATCAAGGTATGACCGATTTCTCCGGGAGCAGCGTCCTTATTCTCAGGCAACATCTGGAACATCATCGCAGAATGCATCAGCAGTTTGTGACCAATCAAGAGCATTGTCTCAAAGTCATCCTCCGAACAGACCATTCGCTCGGGCAACGGTTTAGAGGTGTCAAGGCGCAATCCCGTCAGGATCATACCTATGCGTTTCATAATCACAGGCATACGCTTCAAGATAGAATCAAACTCATTGCCAAAAGCATAACGCTGGGTCTCATACATGGCTCTAAACATACGAGTGATAGTCTTGCGTTGGGCGTCCGTCAGATAGAAGTAGCATTTGTGTTTTGCCTTACGCATCCAGCCATAACGCAGGCTGAGTTCATGACCCAACTGCTCATACAAGGCGATTTCTTGTGGCACAGCGTCCTCTTCTGCGTCTAGCCAAACACGGTCATCGAAGTCTTGCGTCTGCTTGACTACATAGCAAGCGAAGCGGCTCATGAGACCATTCTCTCTGCTCTTAATCAATGGCTTAAGTTGGTTGTAAGTACCTGAGATCAAGACAGCAAAGTGTGGGTCAGGGATCTCGATAAGCTCTTCTTGGTTCTTGCGAAGTTTGCTGATCGTCTCGTGCTCAAACATACAACGGAGCACATCCGAGAACCCGCCTGTCGTACTGCCAAGGGCTTTGCTCAGGGTGTCGATCTCCGTGGCCATCATGATCCCTCGTCCCTTGAGCATTTGCAAGTAGCTCATCAATGCGGCAGAGGAGGTGTTGGCAGGTAGGAAAATCAAGTCACCATGCTCATTTTCAATGCCTTTCAGCAATTGTTTGGCATAGTTCATGATACCTTTGCCCGAGGCGGCAGGGGCGAGCACCATGGTCATAAGTTCGGGGCCATAGACATGGTGTGGGAAGCCGTGGTACATACGCATGGCGGGTAGGGCGTAAGCGTAATTGGTTAATAACGAAAGCAATAGCATGTCACGCATCTCGCCCTCTGGGGCAATGCTAATGGCTTTCTCAACTTGCCAAGGGAGTTGACCTTGACGAAGATGGGTGGTGATGAGGGTGTCTGCACCCTCGGAATGAATTAAGTTGGACATAAATTTAAATGGTTAAGGTTTGTATATTATGTTAAGGTGTACCTCTAATAGGTACCCTAGAGAATTGTTCTCACCCCTATTATACCGAAAAATCAAAAAATGTTAAGCCCTACACGATAATTATACAGAAAAAAGTGAATTTCCAAATAGTCGGTGAATGACTTTGTAGGTTTCTGTGAATGACTTTGTCTTGTATATAGCAATATCTCTCGCCCCTATTATACCAAAAAATCAAGAAAGTGCGCGCATATTTTGCATTTTTTTTGATTTACGCTGCAAAGATAAGCATAGAACCAACATCTTATTGGACTAAAATGTCCAATAATTCATTTTTCAAAGTCGAAGTAGCAAAATGGAATTGAACAAAAAAGACAAGACTGTCTTTCGTCAAAAAATCGCACGCGACTCTGATGGCAGCGTTATCTGCCCTATGCAGAAGGAGGTGTATGTTGTACAGCGTTGGCAAGCGCAATTGAAGCAAACTGAAAATAGCGAAAAAATCACCATTTTCTTGCATTTGTACATAAAAAATCCGTATCTTTGCACCCGTAATTAGCCCATGCCTTGGGATTATGTCTTTTGGGTGGGCAGTTGTGTTACGTAAAATAGAACCATGAATAATCACAATACCTAATTTTGCTACTTCCACTTTGCAAAATAAATAAATGTGCATTCATTTTTGAAATTTTTTATTTTTGAACTATATTATATGCTGCGCTACGAGCCACAAGCTAATAACTCAGTAATAATATTAACAACAAAATAAATTGATAAAATTATGGACTATACACAATTTGATTCAACACCGCTCGGGGGTATTGACCTGCCAGGTTTTGTAAAAGCAGATGACATCGTAAACATAGCTGTCAACTATGCCAATAATCGTACAGAGGACTACTTTGACATTCAGATCCGTCTTCTCTCAGGTGAAACCACTCGCATCAATGTCTGTGCGGTTAAAGAAGGCGAAAGCATATTCCCCTATATGTATATTGATGCCCACCACACACATTTCTCAGCTCAATACCTGCTCACCCAATTAAAGCAAAAATTACCCAACCAAAAATGGCGCCGCACTTATATGTATGGCGCAGAGGTAGTACACAACCATAAAGAACTATAATCCCCTTGGGTGGTTCGTTCAGTATCAAAGTGGTGTTGCCAGCACTCTTCCCAGATAATGCCGAACTCAATTATCATAACCTGAGCACATTGGTACAACATGGTGGCGATGCGATGACCATCTTCCCTAAGATTCAACACATGAGCCCCGAAGAGGCAACTCAGGCATATTAGACTACTGCCACCTCGACACCTTCGCTATGGTGAGAATTTGGCAAGAATTGATGAAGAAAGTATAAACAGTAAATAAACGATAACAATTATGACTGAAAAAATTATCGAAGGTATCAAATACCTCCTCGAAGAGGAAACATTGACCGCAGAGGTCATCAAAAATCCAAATGGTTATAGAGGTAATATCATTATCCCTGAAACCATAGTGTTTAACGAAGTAAC
>JAZSGL010000023.1:0-17215 GCA_045532735.1 Paludibacteraceae bacterium
ACCTCCCACCCCATTCTAACCACCCTACACCATCATTCTCTACCGATACTCAACCGCTACTCCACTGCTACTCAACTACTACTCAACTGCTACTCAGCGCGTAGCGCTACTACACCATACTACACTATACTACACTACACTATGATGCGTAATATCTATCTTCTTCTCCTCTTGGCACTCTTGCCACTCCGCCTCTTGGCCGCTATCGACATGCAAGCCCATGTGGCTTGCGACGAAGGCAAGCAGGCTTACACCGCTTATGTGCAAGAGCAAAACAAGTATTACACAGGCACTTACGCCTACTCCACTCTCGTCACTCTCTCGGGCGATGAACTATTTGGCCGTCTCAACCAGCTCATGGGCAACACCTGCAAGCTCGACGCTTGGGGCTTGGATTATGGTGATCTGCGTTATGACTATGTCAATGTGGACCGCGACCTCAACCGTTCGGGCTATATCATTGGTTACTACGATGGTAAGAGCTTCTCTGGCCAATGGGATGGAGGTAATACTTGGAACCGCGAACACACTTGGCCACAATCCAAGGGTGCTAAGAAGGAGACCACTATGGGCCATGATATGCAGTCCGTTCGCCCTACCAACAAGTCTGTCAACTCCAGCCGTGGCAATACCGCCTATGGCGAGTCTGGCAGCTATTATGATCCAGACGACGAGATCTCTATCAACAACTCGGCCTACAAGAAGATCAACCTCGGCACCTATCGTGGCGATGCGGCGCGTGTGATCTTGTACGACTATTTGGTATATGGTCAAGCGGGCAACTACAAGAACGGTCTGTATAATGGTAATGCGCAGTTGCTCAGCAAGTTAGGCACTAGCGGAGTATTCGAATCTATCGCTGTCTTGCTCAAGTGGCATATGCAAGATCCTCCTTCTCTCACCGAGATGGTGCGCAACGATGGTGCGCAGGACTACCAGGGAAACCGCAATCCGATGATCGACTATCCTGAGTTGGCTATTGAGGTTTTTGCTAATTATAATAAGATCACCCGTTATTCGGTTACCTATCATGTAGGCGAGCAGGTTTCTCCTCGTTATATGCATACCTTGAAGGATGGTTTTATCACCTATCTGACATCGGCGGATGGTTCGCACCCAGCCAGTGTGAATGTCTCTGGAGCTCAGGCACAGTACGATGCATCGCTTGGTCGTCTGATTATCACGAATGTGACGGGCAATGTTACGATTGGTACCACTACTTCATTGGAGGAAGTAGAGGTAGATATGCCTTATGAGATTTATAGTATTTCTGGCACTTTACTGACCACTGCTTCTAATCTAGCGGATGTCTTGCCTACTCTAGGTACTGGCCTTTACATCATCCGCCAGGGCCAATCCACCCGCAAGATCTCCATCCGTTAATCCTCTCCTCGCCTTTACACCATACACATATGCCCCGCCTCCTCTCAATCCTCTTGGCACTGATGCCACTGCACCTATTAGCCGCCATCGACATGCAAGCCCACGTCGCATCCGATGAGGGTCGTGCGGCATACACCACGTATACCACCAGACAAGCCGCCTACTATACAGGCGATTACGCCTATAGCGGCCTCATCGAGTTAACCAACGACGCCCTTTTCGGACGCCTCAATACGCTGATGGGCAATACCTGCCTACTCAAATCTGGATTTTCATATAATTCACTCCGTGACCAATATGTCAACGTCGACCGCGACCTCAACACAGCAGGGAATATCATTGGCTATTACAATGGTGCGAGTTTTAAGGGCGTATGGGACTCCGGCGCAACATGGAACCGCGAACATACTTGGCCACAATCCAAAGGAGCAGAATCAGGACCTATCAACTATGACATGCAATCGGTGCGCCCGACACAAACATCTGTCAACTCCAGCCGTGGCAACACCGCCTATGGAGAGGGCGATAGCTACTACAATCCCGACGACGAAACCTCCATCAACAATAGCGCCTATAAGTCCTCCAACCTCGGCACCTACCGCGGCGATGCGGCGCGCGTAATCATGTATGACTACCTTGTTTATGGTGAAGCTGGCAGTTACAAAAATGATTACTACAACGGCAACGCACAGTTGCTCAGCAAGTTAGGCTCCAGCGGAGTTTTCGAATCCCTCCGCATCATGCTCAAGTGGCATATGCAGGACCCTCCTTCGCTTACCGAGATGGTTCGCAACGATGGAGCGCAGGACTATCAAGGCAACCGCAATCCACTCATCGACTATCCGGAATTGGCGATACAGGTCTTTCTTGATGATGGTATCACCACCTACACCGTCACCGAGACATCTGCAGCCGCCATGGTACCTGCACACCGCTATACTCTTAGCGACGGCTTTATTGCCTATCTCATCAACAACGATGGTACACACCCTACCAACGTCACTGTCACAGGCGCCAACTACACCTACGACAAAAACCTTGGACGACTCACCATCACCAATGTGACGAGCAACATGACTATTACCGACACCTATTCACCTGATCCTGATCCAGAACCAGATCCCGACCCTGTCACCACCTATCTGCTCACTTGGAACGCCAATGGTGGTATCCTCACAGGTACCTACACTAGCGGTCAGGTTGCTCCAGGCACTGCTATTGTACAACCTACCATCACTCGTACTGGATACAGTTTCATCGGTTGGCACCCCACTCCAGCAGCTACTATGCCTGCTGCCAACACCACCTATATCGCACAATGGGAAAGCGCTGCAGCCACATCCTTTACTGTGCAATGGATTGCTGATGCTACTATCATACAAACGGACACGTACAACCTCAACGGTTCTGAAACTATCCAATTACCACTGCCACCTACTCCATCCGCAGGATATACCTTCGTCGGTTGGACCACTCTGGCTAACTATGCCAATCCGTTCTGTCCACCAGATGATCTCTTCACCGAGGCGAACCACTTAGTGACTTCCAACCTCATTTACTACGCCGTATTCCAACACAACAACTAATATCACATCTCTGAGTGGATTTTGCGTAAAACTGAATTTTAGCATGCTGGGGAGCTTTTTTGTGATCTAAAACCTCATTTTGTATTTGCTCATCCGGCAACGGGTTGCCCATTATGAGCAATAGCAAAATAGTTCCTTAGATTTTTGTATATTTCTATAGGCGCCTGCGCCGTATTTTTGTTTTAAAAAATAATTGTCTGAGTTGTCTTTCAAATTGCTCCTTGTCGTTCTCATCCGCATTCCATAAGATTCCGTAGGAGCCTCTCCCTTCCTGCGAGTGGCATTTTCACTTTATTTCAAAAATCTTTCGCAATAGTTTGTTTATATCATATTTTTTCACTACCTTTGCAAACGAAATCAAATGAAAACGGTTAAGACACTCCACTTTGATTTTATCTTTTTTGGCGTATCTCTTTCTGTTTCATTTGGTTATCATTATAATCAACCGACTCGCGTCGGTCGTTTGTGCATATACACTCGCGTGCGCGTGCGTGCACGAGCAGTATCTGCTGAAAAACGAGGAGATCTTTGACGTATTGATATGATGAAAAATCTATTTTTGCATTCCACCACAAGTTGCCTGCCATTTCGGATACCACTCGGTTACCACTCGCCACGTGCCGCCACTGTCACCCCCATATTTTGGTTTCAAACAAACGCTCGTTTCTGTGGTACATACTTTTTTGTAAAGCACCAATGCTTTCTGCGATGCTGAAGCATAGCAAGCGAAAAGACTACTAGACTGATTATACTGCATTGTGTTGCGAGTGTAAGTGCCTTGAGCAACAATTGTAGCAGTACCATCGCTTGCTATCGTTATTTTCCAACTACTATTAGTACTTAATGTTGACTCTGTTTTTAAATAATTATTACCAGACGAAGCGGCATATAAATACCCATTATTCGTACCATCATTATCTTGAAAAGCAAATGTTCCTGATGTTTTTCCATTCAGTAAAGTAAAGATCTGAACATCGTTACCGAATGTGATATTGTTTCCATTTTTGACAACTGCTGCTTGGCTGCGATTATTATTATTTTGTGTAGTACTTAGAGCAAAGTTATAATCCTTTGCAACGATTACAGTTTCGTCACCTACAGTTAAATTTGATGCGTCTGTTACTAATGTCCACGTGCAATTACCATCGCTAACATCACCAGAGTCATCTCCATCATCACCACTATCACCGCCAGTATTCCCACTGTCAGAACAGTTTCCCGATGTGTAGGTGATTGTCACCTGTGAAACACCAGAACCTTTACTAGAACTAGCTGCTTTACATGATATTTTAATGTATCCTTCATTATCTGCCGACACCGCTGTTGGTGAGGATATGGTATAATCCGTCAATGTAGTACTAGTTGGAGTAATTGATCCTAACGATATAGAGTTGTTTCCTACAATCCATTCAATTGTAATTTTTGCTTGAGCATCTGTAGGACCACCAAACTTACGCGCTTTGATTTTAATAGATGAAAACGATTTCACACAAAAGGCATCAGTTTGAATATAATTCGTAGAAGCAACTAATTTGAGATAACTATTATTGTTGTATTCTCCATTCTTAGACCATCCAGCAGGCATACTGCTCGTAGTATTATAGGTGTTTCCACTAATTACTGCACCCCAAGCGTTACCTATTCCGACAATAAGGAGCATAGTTAATACCATTGCAAGGCGTTTGCCGATTGCAGTTACTTGACTGAAAAGTAGATTATTCTTCATATCAATTATGATTTTTGCGCTTAGCGCGTTAATATATGCATATCAATGGCCCTGTGGGCATTGGTGTTAAAACTTGTTAAATGTAGTATCTTACTACAACACTATAAATCGTTAACCCTTGCGCTACCCTTGCCGAAGGTGTTCGGTAGGAGTGAGGTGTTAAACAAATGTTAAAATATATATTTTCTTTTGCTATCATCGGGGTATCTTCGGGATATCTTCGGGATAAACGCCCGAGAGGCAAAAGTAAATTATTCTGGTTCAGAGCGAAGCGATAAGGCTCTTGCCTTTAGCCTCTAACCTCTAAACATAGTAAACTATAAAACAATAAAGATATGATGACAAATCTACTTCGTAGTGCCTTTGCGGCAAACAAATTGTTTTCAACCATAGCAAGACTCCGCCTCTTGCTCGTCATGTTCCTAACCCTTACCGTCAGTACAGAGGTATGGGGAGCGGAAGTTACATTTGCTACTAGTGCATATAATGGTAAAGGTGGAGCTTCTGGCACAGGAGGAAACGCTACAGCTACGATTGATGGAGTAACTATTACTTCTACGAAGGCATATTACACTAGTGCACATATTCGAGAATATTCAGGAGGAACAATTACCGTTTCCTCATCTAGTAATATCACTAAAATCGTATTCACAAGTACAGCCTCAGGAACAAGCGACAATGGACCTTCTAAAATTAGCATAAATTCAGGTGGTGGTAATTATTCATATTCGGGCTCAAATGGAACATGGACTGGAACTTCTTCTACAGTAAAATTCAATTGTAATGCACAATTTCGTTGGAAACAAGTTGTTGTGACAACTGCATCCTCTCACACTGTAACATGGACTATCAATCCTACTGAGGGTGGTTCGTTATCTACAAATAGCGGAAATACTACAACAGTCACTCCTGATGCTGCATATACATATGGCTCTCCTGCCTATACTGTAACGCCAGCAGGGAAAGCTAACGTTTCTCAAGATGGAGACAATTTCACGGCAACCCCTTCTGCAAATTGTACCATCCAAATTAATATGGTAGAAAAGGCTCCTGCTAACATCTCTTTCGAGAATATGGGTAATCCGACACCCACAACCACAGGATATTATGTAGGTGATACCTACACGTTGCCAGAAACAAACGATTATACTTGTGGAGATAAAAGATTTGTTGGTTGGAGTACGGAGATTATTGAAAATTCTGCAACAAAACCCACCGCAGCAACATATTTTGAACCAGGTGCTTCTGTTACACTTGCAGCCAATCAAACATTCTACGCAGTTTTTGCAGAAGGTAGTGGTGAAGAAACGTTAACGTCTATAAGTGGTGGTGATTGGTCAAATGGTGTTACATCAAATTGGACGATATATGGTACAGGAACATATAGCGGTAATGGAGTAAAATTTGATGGAGCAAACGATTATGTGCTATCTCCAGACTTATCATCTAAAAATTACACGAAATTATTGCTTAAGTTCAAATCAGGTTATAATGGAAATAAAGGATCTGTACTAACTTTCTATGCGTACAATAAAGACAAAACATTACTAATGGATGAAAATGTCACCATAAATCCAGAAACGGTAGTACCAGGAGATACTTACACCAATCAAAACAACATATATGAAGTTAGTATATCAGCAAGTGAGATAATAGGTCAAGTTATGATTAAGATGACCTCTAAAACATCTAATCTCGGTATGAAATATTGCGAAGTATTTGGAGTGTCGTCTTCGCACTCCAATTACACTACAATATGTACCACAGAAACGAGCGATTGTTCGCTACTACAATTTGAAAATAACATTGCAGAAAACTATACTGCTACTTTTGCAAAAAATGCTACAGTAAATGCTTTGACTGTTTCTGCTGAATATGATGGTAATTCTACAGGTGTAACTTATCAATGGTACAGTAATACTACTAATTCCAGTACAGGAGGTACATCTATCAATGATGCAAGTAGTGCGTCTTACACTCCATCCACCGCTGAAGTTGGAACCACTTATTACTACTGCGTAGCTACTTATGATGAGTGTACTATTACATCTAATGTAGCAACTATTGTCGTTAATCCTACATATACAGTAACATTTAATTCAGACGGAGGTTCTCCCGTTACAGCACAAACCATAGAAGAAGGAAAAACAGCAACTAAACCTACAGATCCTACAAAAGCAGGACATACTTTTATCGGTTGGTATAATGGTGATACCGAATTTTATTTTACTACACCAATCACTAGTGACATTACTCTAAAAGCTAAATGGATTATCAAACAATACACTGTTACTTTAAACCCTAACTACCCAGACGGCAAAACAGGTACATTCAAAGACAATGGTGGTAATACTGTTAATGGTAATCTTGTACAGACATACGATTATAATACTGCCTCAATGTCATTGACTGACTTGTATCAATCCATTGAATTAGAAGGCTATCAATTTAATGGTTGGTATAGTGCTACGAGTGGTGGTTCTATATGGACATCCACAGGAATCATAACGAAAGACGTAACCGTATATGCCCAATGGAGCAAACTTCATGCTGTTACATTCAATACAGGTACTAATAATCCTACTGTTGCTGCGATGGAAGGAACGAGTGAAACAGGTATCACTTTGCCTGCAGGACCTACTCCAGCTTGTTCTACAGATGGTTGGGAATTTGCAGGTTGGTGGACAGAATCAGTGGCAGAAACAACCACATCCCCTGGTGAACTCTTAACTGCTGGTTCGACTTACAAACCAACAAGCGACTGCACTCTCTACGCTGTATATAGTTATACCGAAGCAGGAGGCGGAGATAGTGATGTGACATTTAATTTCTCAAATATTGCCACCGCAAATTCTTGGACTAATGGTACTGCATATACTACTGTTACAATTTCTCCTATAACAATCAATGCAATAGGTGGTGGAAATAATGGTAAGTATTATACATCTAATACATCATGGCGCATGTACAATGGTGGTAGTTTACAAATATCTACAGACATAGGGAAAATAACTTCAGTATCTTCTAACCCATCAAAATCTTTTACGATCAATGATGAGGGAACAGCAACCTTATCTTTTTCCGCAACAACCGAATTTAAGTCTATCACAGTTTCCTATTCGAGTTCCACTACCACCTACAACAGCAATCCAACTTGTGATATCTGCGAAAACATCCTTACCATTAATAAAGGCGCAGAAACCAACGGTACATTCACCTTAGACAAGGTTGGCGAACAAGAAACATGCGATGGCTTGTCTGTTCTAGTAACTCCAACTCCTGCAGGACACTATCATGTGGCTTCTGTAACTGCAAGTACAAGTGAGACTGCTGTGAATAATGGCGATGGCACTTATACGATTACATATGCTGCCAACTCTACAGGCGAATCAACCATTAATGTTACATTCGAAGAGGATGCCAAAGCATCTATCACACTTTCTGAACTGGGTGAACCTACAACAGACAACACTACTTATTATGTGGGCGAAACATACACCTTACCTTCCACCTCATCACAATCGTGCGAAGGCAAGCAATTGGTTGGTTGGAGCAGAGTAGAAGTGGCTGAGACCGACACCAAACCTACAGAAAACTATTACGAACTTGGTGCAGAAGTCACTCTTGAAACGGCGCAAACCTTCTACGCTGTCTTTGCGGCAGGTAGTGGCGGTGGCGGAGAAACAACTGCTAATCTATCCATCAGCGATTATGCTACTGCAAATAGTTGGGTTAATGCAACACAATATGCTATCGTAAACATTGATGAAAATATAACAGCGACTGCCACTGGTGGAGGAAATACTGGAAAATATTATACAAGTGGTACAAACTGGCGTATATATGAAAATGAGGCCCCAACTCTTACTATTACTGCTAAAGATGGATATACTATAAAACAGATAGCTATTACTTATGATGTTGACAACAGCGGTATCTTAACTTTTGCTGGTAGCAATATCAGTTCTGGTACTGGTTGTGAAATCAATGCTACATCAGCAGTATTTGGAGTAGGAAATACAACTAGTGCAACAAACGGTCAAGTACGTATTACTAAAATTTCTGTCACGTATTCAGGCGGTGGAGGCTACACCGCCTACACCACCTCTTGCGTAGCAAGTTACTCCATCACCTACGATTTTGCGGGCGGTACTAGTAGCCACTGCTCAAATACAAGTGTACCACAAGGTGATACCTACACCATTTGCGATGACGCACCTACCAAAGAGGGATATACTTTCCAAGGTTGGTCAGATGGCACAAGCACCTATGCTGCTGGCGCAACCTTCACTCCAACAGGCGATGTCACCCTCACTGCTGTATGGAAAGCAAACACCTACACAGTAACATGGAGCAACAATGGTGATCCAGATGAAGTGACTTACAACCACGGAGATGCACTCATAGTACCTGCTGCTCCAGCATCTTGCGATGGTGTGAAAGAGTTTGTAGGTTGGACTGAGGATAATACATTTACTTATCACGCTACCACTCCTCCTTCTGACCTTTTCACAGAGAAAACTACCACAGTTACAGCCAATGCCACCTACTACGCAGTATTTGCCACACAGGGCGAAGGAAGTGCTAATTTTGTACTCGGTGAAAGTGGAACATTCAAGATGTATGCTAATGTAGAGGGTACAAACTACTATGCTCAAGGTGGCGTTAGTAACAGCAAGATTACGAGCACAACTGAGGCCGCGAATGCTTCAGATTATACATTGACCCACAAAGGAAGCAACCAATATACTATTCAATTAGGTAATGCCTATATTGGACATAGTGGTACTTCAAGCACTGACTTAAATACAACAGAAACAACCTGGACTATCAAAGAAGGAGTTAACGGCTCATGGCGTATTGTTTCACCTGTTAACACTAGTCGCGCTTTAGCATATCGTGCTTCTACATACAAAATTTTCAAAGCATATTCAATGACAAGTGTAGAAGCAGGCGATACCGAATACTACGACATTGAATTTGGAGGCATTAGTAGCGGATATTCGGATTATACCACCACTTGCCAACAAATCGAGAGTATTGAGGTGCAAAATCCTCAAACCGAGTTCTATCTTACAGATGACTTCACAATTGGAAGTGGTAAAGTTATTGCTTCTCTCTCTGGAGGTGGAACAAATGATGTTACTGCGTTGGCAACCTTCTCTGGTTACAATATGAATGAAGTAGGTACCTACACAATTACGGTAACTTACATGGGTGCAACTGCCACTTATGAGATTACAGTCAAACCACTTGACAACGCATGGGTACTTACATGGAATGTCAGTGGCAAAACCAACACAGGTTTAGGTCCTCGCTCAGTAACCAAAGACTCTGCCATTGGTACTCTCCCTACCCCAATCGTACCTGACGCATGCGAAGGCAAGACCTTCATGGGATGGACCACAAGCAATATCGTCAATTCAGATGGTACTGGCATTACCTATATTACATCAGAAACCGTACCAACCGACAATACCACCTACTACGCCGTATTTGCTACAGTCAACAACTTCAGTGTACAAAAGCCAATCAATGACATTACCGATGGCTCAAAAGTGGTTATCGTGGCTGTCGCTTCATTGGATAATACAGGTAGTACTGGTAAAGCCATTTCTTCACGAACCATATCAATTACCTCAAAAGGAGTCATTGGCCTTGCTGGAGACGATGTTGCTATTTTCGATGAGACTATCAACACACCACATAGTACATGTATTTGGACAATCGAAAAAAATGGAGAAACAGTAGCATTTAAACAAGATAGTAAGTATATTCGAGCTACTGATGGTGGATATCGTAGACTTGTATTAGACGCAACCCCTGATTATTGGACACTTAAATCTGTGGAAGGAAAAGATAAAACCTATCATATGCAAAGTGGCAATACAAACCACTTTGTGGAATGGTTTGATCATACTGATAGCAAATACGATGAAGGTGAACGATATATTGGTTTTGTTCCTTATACAGAAGCCAATGATAACGGCGACTTCGACATGCAATTCTTTGTTACAGCAAATGCCAACGGCGAAGCCGACATCACCGACTACACCACTGGTTGTACCGAGTACACCATTACCTACTACGGTTTCCGTGGCGGCTACTCAACTTCTACTAGCAGCGATGGCACCATTGTTTTGCCTGTCAACTCTATGCACACTGTACCTGATTGCGGTGATGTGGTAAAAGATCATACCAACCTCGGTCGTGAGTTCCTCAATGTATGGATGACACAACCTCATGGTGGACATACCTTCAAACCAGGTGACACCTTCATCCTTACGCAAGATACTACCCTCTATGCACAATGGAAGTTAGAGACCAACAGCGATCTCACCACCCTACCAACCGATATCGAAGACTTGGCTGGAACCGACATCTATGTATACGGAGGAAAGACTCTTAATATCCAACCAGGTACTACCACTATCAACTCCCTTACCCTCAAGGGCGGTATCCAAGCAGATGGTAGCTACAAGATGCCTATCGTTTGGGTACCAGAAGGTGCTACTTTAGTAAGAAATAGCAACAAGATCTACCTCGACCTTGTAGTCAATGCCAAAAACTACTACCCATTCGCTGTACCATTTGCGACCAAGAATGATCAATATATCGACTATCTTGACCCAGTGCTGAACAAAGCTTCTACCTATGGTACACACTTCGTCATCAAGACCTATGACGGCGCACGCCGTGCTGATGTTGGCGAAGACAGAGCCAATAACTGGGTAAAGGTTTTGCGCCATGCAACAGACAAGCCAAGTTCTCTCCAACCTGGCGTAGGTTATATCATCCAAGCATTGACCTATCCAGACAAAGATACAGCTACCATCCGCATCCCAATGACCGTACCTAACACTTGGTTCGAGAATGGCGAGCAAGCCGTTGTGGGCAGCACCGCACGCAATACCATTGCCGTAACCGCTCATCGTGGCGCTGCTGCTACCGAGCATCAACGCCATGCAGGATGGAACTTCGTTGCTAGCCCTTACCTCACCAACTTTGCTGGTAGTAATGTAGAGAACGATGGCGATCTACAATACATCAATGGTGAACTTACCGTAAACGGCGGATGGCAATATGGCGGAGACAATGTACCATATGTCACCATACCTGCCTACGACTTCTCATATTATACCCAGCACAAGCTCAGCGACGTGAAACTCAGCCCAGAATGGAGTTTCTTCGTACAAATTGGTACGAGTGGCACCATGGACTTCTCCACTGCGGGTCGTCAAGAAATACCAGCCTCAATCGCGGCACGCCACGACGCGGCACAGTCCTTCAAGATGGATGTGGATATCACCCTTAGCGACAAGAACCACTCCGACCAAATGGGACTCATCATCTGCGACCACTTCAGCAGCGCATACGAGGTCGGATATGACCTTGAGAAGATGTTCGGCTCGGCATACAACCTCACGGTTTACACCCTCATGGAGGATAACACCCCACTTGCTTACCACGCATTGGCTATCCACAGCAATATGCAAGTAATACCTGTTGGCTACCGTGTACCTGAGCAAGGTGATTATACCTTCGCACTCAACCAATCCACCTCTAGCATCGACCTGCTCAATGAGCAGTACGAGCAACTCATCCTAGTGGACTACGAGACGGGCGCACTCACCAACCTGCTCAATAGCACTTATACATTCACTAGCCCACGCACGCAATCCGATAGCCGATTCGCAATATACGCTGTGATACGACAAAAGACACCTACCGACCTGCCGAATATAGACGATGGAGACAACTCCACACGCAAGATTCTGCACAACGGACACCTATATATATTACGCGATGGCAAAGTATATAACGGAAACGGACAAATTGTAAAACAATAATCAACACTAAACAACACTACACAATACAATTATGAAACTCAATATATTTACCATCTGTTTTACAATCCTATGTGCGATGACCACCTCTGCCTTCGCACATGAAGTTAAATACCCTGCTGATAACTATCAGTTCCAGTCAGTCAACACATGCTATATGTCGCACACACCATCGCATACTGCTACTATCACACCC
Source organism: Paludibacteraceae bacterium (assembly GCA_045532735.1). Classification (GTDB taxonomy): domain Bacteria; phylum Bacteroidota; class Bacteroidia; order Bacteroidales; family Paludibacteraceae; genus Colicola. Next base: position 12,739 of record JAZSGL010000023.1, read on the forward strand.
GTCGGAACTAACACTGTGGCTCCTATATCATCGATATGCAACTCACAGGATGACAATAGCACCTCTCCTAATCGCATATCTGGACGCCGTAATTCCGGCGGTGACGACCCATTCGGGGGCGGTACGCTTGACCAAAATGGCTCAGACAACCCTCTCGAGCCAGGTACTCCTGTAGGTGATGTACCAGTACTATTGATGATATTATTAGCTATGATCTATGCAATACGCAAAAATAAGAAACGTATTTTCCTATCTCTAGTTGCATTGCTTGTTGCAATGTCCACCTTTGCCGTACCTGCCTACCGCGGATGGCAAACCAAATCACAACCCGACGGCACTACTATCCAACTACGCCTCGTAGGTGACGAGTTCCACCACTATTGGGCCGATGCCAATGGCAATATTGTCAAGCAAGACGCCAACGGTTACTGGCGCGTGGTAGAAAGCCAACCTACTCCTGCCACCATCAAGGCACGCCGCCAAGCATCACACATGCTGCAATCACGCCCCAAAAAGGCAGTAGGCTCTGTCAACCTTGCCCCACGAGGATTGGTTATCTTGGTAAACTTTAGCAATAGTAAGTTTGCAGCAGCTAACACACAAGCTGCTATGAATGATATGATGAATAGCAGCAGCTATACCTACAACGGCGCTACGGGTTCGGTACGTCAGTTCTTCTCCGACCAGTCCGACGGGCAATATACCCCCGACTTTGATGTAATCGGCCCTGTCACGCTTACTAATAATGTGGCTTATTACGGAGGAAACGACTCTTATGGCGATGATAAATTACCTGGCGACATGGTCGTAGAAGCATGTAGCATCGCCAACGCACAACACGGTGTGGATTTCACTAAATACGACAACGATGGCGACGGTGAAGTGGACTTCGTATATCTTATCTATGCAGGTAAGGGCGAGGCCGACGGCGGCGCTGATAACACGATCTGGCCGCACAACTGGAATCTTGAAAGTGCATACTACTACGACAACTGTACCTATGCCCAAAATGCACGCCGCTTCGATGGCAAGTATATCAACAACTATGCATGCTCAGGTGAGCTCAACGGACAATCTGGTGCACGCACAGGTATCGGTACCATCGCCCATGAGTTTGGACACGTGATCGGACTCCCCGACCTCTACGATATTGACTACGGACAAAACTACGAGGACTATATGACACCAGGCGAATGGCATATCATGGACGGTGGTTCGTACAACAACGATGGTAGAACTCCACCTAACTACACCATCTACGACAAATACTTCCTCGGTTGGAAAACACCTACCAACCCAGGTAACACCGCCCAAACATTGACTCTCCAAGCCGCAGGTACCAGCGGATTCCAAGGTTATCAGATTGCTACAAGCAACTCGTTACTCGCAGCCAACAACAACAACACCGTATACTATATCGAGAACCGCCAACAATCAGGTTGGGATAAATACCTACCAGGACACGGATTGGTGATTTGGAAGATTATGTACAACCAATCGGTATGGGATAGCAACGGTCCAAACGATACTGACGGTACCATACGCTATGGTATAGTTTCTGCTTCAGGCGCTACCAGTGGTATTGGTACTGCTGCCGACCCATTCCCAGGCTCTAAGAAAGTAACTCGCTGGGAAGGCGTAAGCAACAAACCATTGCTAGACATCACTGAGAGCAGCAATGTCATCACACTCACCTATATAGATGATGCCGAATGTCATAGTGTTCTCACCAATGGTACCAGTTGTACCATCACCCCTAGTAGCGACTGTGTGGCCAATGGTGCTACACTCACCGCCAATATCACACCTGCCGATGCTAGCTACGATATCACATCCGTAAGCGTGAAATTAGGCAATACCACTTTGACCAAGGATACCCACTACACCCTATCCAACAACAATCAGTTCATCACCATCAAGGGCACAGCTATCACGGGCGATGCTAGCAACGCTATTACCATCACTGCTACTGCCACTAAGAACCGCTGGAACTACGAAGTACTGTACGAGAACGCCACCGTCAGCAGCGAGAATGGCTCTGTATCCAAAGGCGGTACGCTCACCCTCACCGTAACACCTGCACTAGGATATGTGCTGACAGAAGAAAATATTGAGGTAGAGATAAATGGAGTAGCAAAAGACTTCACCTATAGCGGCACCACCCTCACCATTCCTAATGTAACGGGTGATGTGGCTATCTACATCATGCCAGAGATTGACCCTGAGAACGCCATTACCTTCACGCGTTTGACCAATACAGCTATGCTGCAAGCGGGAGCACAATGCATCTTAGTATATGCCGAGACACCTGCCGTAGCGGGACAATTAATGAACAATACCTACCTCGCTAGCGTTACCGATGGCTTTACCGTTAATGGTACGGAAATCACCCTCCAAAAGACCAATACCGATATCTCTATCTTCACCTTGGGAGGAAGCACAGGCGCATGGACACTCACCAACAGCGAAGGTAAGAAACTATCAGGTACAGAAAAAACATTGGTATGGGATGGCACCAATAGCACATGGACTATCAACGTGGGCGATGATGGGAAAACGATAATGACCGTAGGCGGTACGCAACTCTACTACAACAGTAGCAGTCCACGCTTCCGCACCTATACTTCGGCGCAAAAGGGATTGTACTTATACATCAGTCAATCAGGAGAGATTGTGAAGCAAGATCCTGTGATTACTTTCACTAAGACAGGAGCTCAAACCATCAAACTCAACCAAACACTCTCCAACCCTGCTACCTCTACCTATGGTACAGTCACCTACTCATCATCTGATGAAACGACAGCTACCGTCAATAGCAGTGGCGTAGTCACCCCTAAGAAGGCTGGTACAGTCACCATCACCGCATCTGTGGCAGAAGGCACGTACAATAATGCTGCTAGCGCGTCATACCAACTGACTATTACTGCTTTGGCTACCTATACCATCACATGGATGGCTAATGGCAGCCAGTTTGCAACGGTCACCTACACCGAAGGCGATAAACTGGCGTTGCCAGCAACTACGCCAACGGCATGTGCCAATACCAAGCAGTTTGTTGGATGGACCACAGCAACAAACGCCAACTATAAGCACGATACCCAAGCGCCTGAATTTATCACGGCTGGCGAGGAGGTGACTGCAAATGCCACCTACTATGCCGTATATGCTTTGGAGAAAGCAGGCAGCGCCAATGTCGTTACCACCACAATGACCAACTTTACCGCTACATCGGCTAATATGGATAGTTATATCTCCTATGCTGCTGCGCAGGGAACTGCTCTCAACGAACCAGTCATCAATAATGGTGAGATTCGTATCTATCAAAATGGTGGTACCCTCACCATTACCGCAAAGACGGGTGCGAAAATCAACGCCATCACAATCGGTTCTAGCATGGCTACCAAGGTGACATACAAGGCAGATAATGGCAGCACTAGTGCAGAAAAATCCATCGTGGCCAATGGAGCACTAACTAGTGGTTTTAATGCTAGCAAAGTAGTTTTCACCTGCGTGGGAACAGACAAAACCTCACGCCTCTACCTCAACGATCTAGAGGTCACCTACACCGCAGGTACTACTACCACATATATGTACTACTCTACTGACTGCGATGGCACTATTGATTTAACCCTAACTCCTACCCTAGAGTTTGCTGATGCTAACAAGGTGCTAACCATTGGAGATACCTACACCAATACATTGACATGTAATTCCACAGGCGCTAAGACCTTCACCAGCAGCGATACGCATGTAGCCACTGTAGATGACAATGGTCAAGTAACGGCCCTTGCTGCAGGTAATACTACCATTACCGTAGCAGTAGCAGCTGTAACAGGACAATATAGCGCTGCCACTGCATCCTACAATATTACTGTAGAGCGCAAGGAAGCTATCATAAGCTTCGCTACTGCACAAATAGATATAAAAACGGGCGAAACTCGTACAATAGAGGTCAACAAAGGCGACCACGATGGCGAGGTAGCATACACCAGTGCCGATACCAAGATTGCCACTGTAGACCCTATCACAGGACAAGTATTGGGTGTATCTGCTGGCTTTACCACCATCACTGCTACTATCGCTCAAACAGCCACCTATGAGACTGCTTCTGCCACCTATACCGTGTATGTAAGCTCAGAGATAGTTAGTGATGGTAAATTGGGCGTCACTTGGATTGCCGATGGCGTAGTTCTGACCGATGCAGAAGCTACCCATCGCTATACTTCAGGTGAAGCACTCCGTATGCCAAGCACCGAAGTAGGTGGCACTAATGGCAAAGAGTTTGTGGGCTGGACAGCCATCAAAGACTACCAAAACCCATTCTGCCCTCCTAGCGACCTCTTCGACACGGCAGAAGGTAAGACAGTCACCGCCAACATCACCTACTACGCAGTCTATAAGGCGAAATAACCTTCCTAGGATCATATAATCAAATCCCCCGTTGGTCCCGCCACCGCGGGGGTTGGTGTATTTCGTT
>JAZSGL010000082.1:0-13960 GCA_045532735.1 Paludibacteraceae bacterium
GGTTACATAAATACCTGTTTCTTCAGCAAACCCAGGTTTTTGTACACTTACAACACTTGCCAAACAATCATGTAATATTTTATACTTATTATCAGAAGCAACAACCCAATCCACATTAGCCCACTTGTCAGTTACTTCAGGTTCTTCTTCGCCAGCTTCACATGATGTAGGCCATTCGAATACTTGGTCTTTTAGAGCGTCAAATTCCTTTTCAGATCCTCCAAAATTAAGACATAGATTTGAAGTCATCACTGGTGTATCCGTACACCTCAGTGTAATTGTTAAAATCGGAGAAGCCCAACTACAAGTAAGTTTTTCAGTGTTGGTAGTATTATTTACAGCCCGAACAGAAGTACCATCTAAATTGAAAGTAGTTGTTCCAGTTTTAATTTTCAAACCATAAAAGTTTGCTTCAGAAGATGTAACAGTCATTACATAAGTCCCAGCCTCTGGTTGTGTACATGTAATTACAGCGGTTTTTGTTCCATCTGTAGATGTAATCGTTTCTCCACAATAGGAAACAGCACTCATGGTCATTGCGCTAAACAGCATCGCGAGTAGTGCGAATGATTTAAGAAAATGTTTTTTCATATTAATTTAATTTTAAGTTAGTATTATCTGTTTTTTTCTTGCTTTTCTCTCGGTTGTCTTGCGGTCTTCTCCCGGTAATCTCTCGGCGATGTTCCAATCAGGTTCCAATGAGATTCCAATGAGGTTCCAATGGAGATAAGGGGCAAATGAGAGGCATACTATAGGTAATTATGAATTATGGGTTATTAGTTATTATTTTAATGTAAATTTTGCAGGTTGACCTTCGGCAGCGTTGGGGGCAATCCATACATGGAAGTCTCCGGGTTCTGCACTATGCGCATAAGCACCGTCCGCACCTAAGGTAACACCTTCAGCCAAATGCCAATAAGCTAAATCTTCTTCAGTAAGCGTGAAGGTCACTGTACGCGACTCACCTGCAGGAATACTCACGCGTTGGAAACCTTTGAGTTCGCGCACTGGGCGTGTGAGCGAACCCACGAGGTCGCGGATATAGAGCTGAGGAACGGCTACTGCTTCGCGATTGCCTGTATTCGTAATCTCACAGGAGGCGATAAGGCGATGAGGCGATGAGGTAATAAGGCTATCGGAGAGGACAACGGGGCCGTACTCGAAGGTGGTATAGGTCAAGCCATAGCCGAATGGATAGAGCGGCTGATCGCCATACTCTAACCAATAGCTGGATTCGCCAATAGAGAACTGACCTGCTCCTACTGGTATATCATCAATCAACACAGGGTGGTCGGTAGGACGACCCGTGTTCTTTTTATTATAATACAAAGGGATCTGACCTTCTGCGTTAGGGAAAGTGATAGGCAGGCGACCCGAAGGTGCTACCTTACCCATAATCAGATTAGCCAAAGCAGGACCTTGCATCGTGCCACCGTGGAAAGCATACAACACCGCATCCACCGCAGCAATATCATCGCCTATGCATAATGGGCGACCCGCCATGACAGTGAGCACCACAGGTTTGCCCGTAGCCTTGAGCGCACGGAGTTGAGCGCTTTGGTCGCCAGGCAGATTGAGATGCGCACGGCAGCGTGCTTCGCCCGACAAGATACTCTCTTCACCACCGAAATAGAGGATGACATCGGCTTGGCGAGCCAGACGAGTGAGAGAGGCGATATTGCTTGGGCTTACCTCGCGTGACCAATGCTTGCCCGTTTGCTCAATAAGGCGAATCTCACCTTGCTTTGCCAGTTCACGGAACGCCATCAGCGGAGTGATAGTCATGGAGTCCACCTTATCGAAGCACCATGTGCCGTTTTGGTCGTGCTGGTTGTGAGCGAGGGGACCGCAGAGTAAAACCGTTGGTTTGGAGGTTAAAGGTGAAAGGTTAGAGGTTAAAGGCAAGGTATTGTTGTTTTTCAGCAATACTGCGGACTCTTCTGCAGCGCGTTGGGCAGCTGCAAGAGCTTCGGGAGCGAAGTAGGAAGGGCTGTCCTCTATATAGCCATATGGGTTGTCAAATAGACCGAGACGGAACTTCATGCGCAAGATATTGCGCACGCAAGCGTCGAGTTGCTTCTCGCTGACTTTGCCTTGTGCAACGAGGTCGTCAAGATACCAGAGATACGCATTGCTCTGCATATCCATATCCACTTGCGCGTCCAGACTTTGGGCGGCAGTCTGGCAGAGATCGGTAGAGATACCGTGTGCCACCATATTGCCAATAGAGCCCCAATCGGATACGAGCAAGCCATCGAACTGCCATTCGTGGCGGAGGATATCTACATTGAGGTGTTTGTTACCCGAAGCAGGTACACCATTGATGTCGTTGAAAGCACACATGATGGAGAGTGAACCCGCATCCAAAGCTGCCTTGAAAGGTGGCAGGTATGTTTCGCGGAGTTGCACCTCTGGAATCCATGTGGAGTTATAGTCGCGTCCGCCTTCGGATACGCTGTAGCCAGCAAAGTGCTTCACGCAAGCTGCGAGGCGAACAATAGAGTCGCCACCCTGATAACCGCGTACCGCAGCAGCACCCATGACGGAAGTAAGATAAGTATCTTCGCCATACCCCTCTGCTACGCGTCCCCAACGAGGGTCACGCGCCACATCCACCATAGGGGAGAAGGTCCAGCGCACACCCGCCTGTACAGCTTCGTCGGCAGTAAGACGAGCGGCCTCTTCTACCAACTCGGGGTCGAAAGTGGCAGCTTGTCCTAATGGAATAGGATAGATGGTGCGGAAACCATGAATCACATCGCGCGCTACAAGCAAAGGAATACCCAAGCGGGTTTCCTCTACCGCCATGCGTTGCAGACGATTCACCTCTTGTGGATCAACGATATTGAAAATCGAGCCCACCAAGCCCTCACGAATTTGTGCTTCCTTCTCCTCGGCACTCCATGAAGGGTCGAGTTGGTTCATCTGACCTATCTTCTCCGCGAGCGTCATCTGCGCGAGCAGTTCGTCAATGCGTTGCTCTACAGGATCCTGCGGTTGGCAGGAAACGAGGGCGAAAAGGGCTATTAAAGGAATAAGGCGTTTCATATTTAAACCAAAATTATATACAATTAAACCAAAATTACCAAATATTACAAGGATATTTATTTTATCAACAACTTAAACAACTTAATCCAACAACATTGCGCGGCAATCAACTCCCTGCCGCGCTCGCAGGTTATATAGCTAAACTAAAAACGGCATTATATCAATAACAAAAATTATAAACAATTTAAACCAAAATTACCAAATATTACAAGGATATTGATATTAACGACAACATAAACAACAACTGCGCGCGCCAACATTGCGCTTGCCTCAGAAATATTTAACAAAAATTAAAACGGCATTATATCAATAACAAAAATTATAAACAATTTAACCAAAAATTACCAAATATTTCAAGGATATTTATTTTATCAACAACTTAAACAACATTGCGCGGCAATCAACTCCCTGCCGCGCTCGCGGGTTATATAGCTAAATTAAAAACTGCATTCTATCAATAATTTATTTAAGACAATTAGGGTCAATTATGTTGTCAATTATTGTCAATTTTTTAACAAAAATACTAAAAAATCTGGTTGTATATTTATTTTTCAACTCATAAGAATGCAGCACGCTGCATTGGTGAGTTGAAAAACTAAATCAAATCTATAAATAATTCATTAGTCATTTAATTTTACCATAATAGTTTGGACGGAGGAAGCGGGGAGCTTCACCTTGGCATAGTGGTTGCCGAGTTGGATTGGCAAGGTGGTCTCGGGACCCATGTTGAGGATATTGATAGCATAGGAGCCATCGGTTTTCTCTACGGCGCAGAGGAAGATATCCTGGGTCTCGCAGTCGGAGCCCGTCTTCATGGTAGCAGGGTACTCCACTTGCAATGCCACATCGCCTGGACGCATGGAGCGAGAGAACTGTTTGAGTACATAATAATAAGGTGTATAATAAATGATATCATTGGCATAGTCTATCATAACTTGAGCACCTGCGAAGTTGTTCACATGGTTAGGTCCGCCAATAGAGTCAAGCACGATATTCCAATCGCAATAGCCCGTGAGCCAGTGGTTGGTACCATCGATGATGTACTGCGCATAGCGGAAGACAGGCGAATACTTAGGGTGTGTGCCACCTGCCCAGCGGGTGGAGTATGCCCAGTCGGTGGCAATCTTATCCCACCAGAAGGCATCGTAATTGAACCAGCCCGACTCTTGGAAGCCGACAGGTTCGGTCACGCCGTCCCATGGTGGGCAACCGAGATTGTCGATACAGCCCTCGGAGTGGAAGATGGTCTTATTCGGATATTTGGCATGTACCTCCTCCAGTGTCTCAGGGAAGCAACCGATGGTGCTGCCATACCAGTGCACTGCCATACCAGTGGTGTATTGGTTGGCGAGTGAGTCTTGATAAATGGCATCTGCATAAGGTTGCATCTCGAAAATGTTCTGATCAAAACCATAGATGGCTACATTCTGCAAGCCATTACGCGCGAGAGTTGGCGCCAAATAGTTTTTGATAAACTCTGTCTCCACCTGCGGTGAGAAATCCATACTCTCCCAACCACCATCGTTACCCATAGGTTCGTTGACTGGAGTCACCGACCAGATGTTGACACCTTCGGCCTTCCAAGCCTCGATGTAAGCAGCAATGTAGTTGGCATATGCTTGGTAGTACTTAGGAAGGAGCGCACCGCCACGGGCTACGCCGTTCTCGCGCTCGTAGTACTTCTTGTTGTCCTTCATCCATGCAGGTGCCGTCCATGTGTTCGCCATGATGCGATAGGTGTTGTCGGTTTGGGATTGCTTGATATTCCAGACATCACGCATGAGGTGGTAGAGGTCGTATTGCTCGTTCTTCACCTGTGGGTACTTAGCCGCAGGGAAGCCCTCTTTGTCGCGGTTGAGTGAGAAATGCTTCATCTCGGTATCGCCGTCCACCTCGGTAAGGGCATACTTGCCTTCCACAGAGAAGTCCGATGAACCTATCTGGGTGCGAACTACGGAGAAATTAGCACCCTCTTCTGAGAACAACTCATGCAACACGCTCTGTCGTTGTTCATCCGTAAGACACGCCAATACAAAAGCAGAAGATTCGGTCAATGAACCACCATAGCCATCAATCGTTTGTTTCTTCTCATTGATATCAATGGTAACTGCGTTATCCACCTCTCCTTTATGGAAAATAACACTTTCCTGCTCTGCGAACTTATCACCCGCAGCAGAGGTGAGCCACACATGGGTGGAAGGGACTTTTGCGGTGCATGATGCCAGCAAAAAGAGCGATGATGCGAATAATAACTTTCTCATATTTAATAACAAAAATTATAAACAATTTAACCAAAAATTACCAAATATTTTTTATTAAAGACAACTTAAACAACTTCTGCGCGCGCCAACATTGCGCTTGCCTCAGAAATATTTAACAACAATTTAAACGGCATTATATCAATAACAAAAATTAAAATTTATTTAAGACAATTAGGGGCAATTATGTTGTCAATTTTTGTCAATTCATGTTTGTATTTTTATAGTTCTATTATTAGTTGTTTTATTTCGCCGTCGCGGGCGAAGATGTGTTGGCTCTGTTCTGGGGTCAGGGTGACACTGCCTGTGCCATGGGCGGTCTTGCGGTATATGATCTCCGTTCCGCAGTAAGAGAAGCGCAGTTCGCCGTGTTTAGGCGAGAGGTTAGAGGCAAGAGGCGAAAGGCAAGAAGAGTGGAAGTCTGCATCGGTGAGCATAACGGGGCAGAAGGTGATTTGTCCGTTTTGCACATGCACACCCAACTCGAAGAAGCGAGAGATGATGTCCTCCTTGACCTGTCCTGTCATGCCCGGTTGCTGAACGCCCGCCATAGACGGTGTATGCGAGTAGGCATCGAATGGGAAAGACCCATACTCAGCAGGGGTCTTGTGGGAGCCGATGCCTTCGCGAATCGCATGGTAATGGGCGCGCAAGCGCTCCAATGCAGTTTGTCCGGCTTCCGGCGTCAGGATACCTGTATTGCCGATACATTCGCCTACGGCGAGGAGGAGTTTGCTGACCATGTGCCAGTAGATACAGCCCAGACCTTCGTACTTATAGAAGGTGCCCGAGCGACCTGTGAAGGCGTGGTGGTTAAAGAGTTGCTCATAGAGGTTGAGCAGTTGCTCTGTCTCATCGGTGGTGATGTCCTCGTTGCTGCGTTGGATAGCGCGCAAGAGGAAGTCGGCATTGTTGAAGTCCGCCGAGAAATGTACCCCACCCTGACAATCCTGCGTGAGGATGTCGGTGGCGTGATTTGCCAAGAGGCGTTGTACGATAGGTAAAGACAACGCTTCAGCAGGCAGATTGTTCATATCTAAGAAAGAAGCGCGCTTGCGTGCGGGATAGAGCATGTAGCTGCGTTGGTCTTCGCGATAAAGTGCGGATTGGCGCATAGCATCCAGCAAGTCGGCTGCTTGCTCGGTATTCAAACGGCGAGAAGAGAGGACTGCCACTTGACCCTCGAGCATCTCGTAGAGATGGCTGATGGAGATGGTGCTACGGTCGAACTTCACGAGATTATATGCATGATATAGACCATCTTCACGCTGGTTGACATCAATAGACTGGTCAATGAAATCGAGCGTCATAATGAGGAACTGGCAGATGAGCGATGCATCCATCTCCACTTTCTTGCCAGAGTGACCTGCATAGACAGCATTGCGGTATGCCTCGCCTGCACGCCCCACTTGGTCGGTGAAAGTGCGGCGGGTGTGGTCGGTGAAGGAGATTGGTTGGTCTGCTTGCTCTGGCAAGTGATTGACCATAGCAGTCAGTATATTGCGAAGGAAGAGTACGACCTCTTCGGAGAGCGCGTAGGTAGTTCCATCTGGCAGATACAAGTCGATGAGGAATGTCACGAAGCGACGCATGTAGTAGAGTGTGACCATAGAAGCACCGTTGCCTACCAAAGCATTATTCGCATCGTTCCACTCTGGGCGAAGAGTATTCATCCATATACCTGCCTCGGGAATGAAATTGCTGAGTTTGGTGAGCAGTGTGATGAGCAGTTTCTCGGTGAAGGTCACGAGCAAAGGTTGCTGGTCGATACCCATCACAAGGCGTGCATCTTGTCCGTAGGTAGGTAGTTGTGCGAAGATATGTTCGTGGGCTGCTTGGTCAAAAGTGATGGTATTCTTAGGGTCGCGCACAATGTCGCTATACGACTTGAAGCGATAAGGCACATTGGCGAAAGCGAACTCGCGCATGCCCAATAATTGGCGAAGCGCTGCGGGGTTGTGCGCATAGCTGAGTTCGAGGAGGCGACAGAGATAGATGATCTGGTGGTCACCCCAATAGCCGATGTTCGACCATGGGTTTTCGGGTTCAATGACCTCCCAGTCGATACCTTCGGAAGTGACTTTGTATGGGTTATAGCCATCGGCCGTTGTTGCATTGAGGAACTTGGCAATGATACTATTAGTGAAATCAGGATAGGAGAGTGATAGGGCTTCCCAGTTCTGGAAGATATCGCGCCAGTTGCCTTGATAGGAGATGATATGGCGGTCTTGCTCATCTTTCACGCGGATATCAAAGAGGTTCCATGGGCGGCTTGGGTCGCCATGACGGCGCGAAAAAGTCAGTGGCAAGTACTCCATGAACAAGCGATGGAGCTGATGGTCCTGGCGGTCTTGCACCGCTTGGTCAAGCTCCGCATAGGAGATTGACTCAGGCAGGTCGCTGAGGAAAGTATGGTGTTTGTCTGCCAAAGTACGGTTGAAGAGCGCCACATGCGCTGCGAAAGCGGGACCAGAAATCTGATAACTGTCGCAATAAAAGCCACCGCGCATGGTGTTGAAGAGCGTGTTGGCAAAGTGACGCGCATCATTGGCCTCGTCGGCGGTAGATTGTACACCATCGTTCTGCGCCACGATTTGGCGTAGGTTGGAGGTGGTGGTTTGCAGGGCTGCTTGCAGTTGCTCAAGCGCATCAGGTTGCTGCATGAAAGCCATGTTGCGGCGCACGGAAACGGCGTCTTGCATGACATCGCAGATGAAGTGCCATTGGAGTGAGTGTATAGTGTAAGGTGTATGGTGTAAAGGCAGGGATTCTTCTTTACAGGGTAAAGTAGCTGTAAAATGCGCGAAGATGGCTCCACGGACACCTTTGGACTCGGGTTCGGATTGGATATCACCACCTTGGCGGAAAGTGTCGAGTTGGGCGGAGGAGGTGAGGTATTGGGGCTTCCGGCTTCCGGCGTCTGGAAGCCCTAAAGTATAAACAGAATTACAACGGAGGGATTCGCTGGGTTCGGCGCGGTCCACGAGGATAGCCTCCATGCGGAAGAGTACCATACCATTTCCTACATGTTCGGTGCGCTTATAGCCATCCACCAATGTAGAGAAAGTGTTTTGTGTGACACGCTCTACACCTGAAGGCATGACATTCTGCAAGCCATCTAATACCTCTACGGTGATAGGGGTGTTGGTCTCGTTGGAGAGATGAGCAGTACGCACCCAACCGAGATGGGTAGCAGGTGCCCACTCGTAGGAGAAAGTAATGCCCAAATCTATATTCTTCTCAATGAAGATGAGGCGGTTGCCCGTCACCGACTTAGCTATGGAGCGAATGATGTGGTAGGTACCCATCTGACGCGACGAGAAGGGCTCCCATAGTTGGGTGCCTTGTACCGTTTGTACGCGGAGGATAGTCTTAGGACCTGTCTGCTCGTAGCTTTCGGTGATCTTATCATCGGTGTAATAAGGGAAGAGCACTTGCTCGGGGTTGCGACGACCGCATGTGAGTCCGCCTGTGGATGAGATATACATCCAAAGGTCGGTATCGCTGGCGAGCGATATGAAGAAAGGCTGCATGTGATTATAGTTCTCAATGCAGTAGAAGCGTTCGCCATCTATGGTTATGTAGTGTCCTGTAGGGGTCATGTATTTCTTTATTTTGAGCCAGGAGCCCGGAGTCTGGGACCCAATTATATTAATCTTGGCGTTGTTCGAGGTCGGTTTTCATTTGTTGTAGGGTTGGAGTGTCGAGGTTGTAGAATGCTAGCAGGATAGCACATGAAGCATAGAGTACACCAGGAAGGATACCAAAGAGCCAGTGGATACTGGTCATGATGGTAGGGTCGTTCTGAATCTGTTGCAAGCCCATTGTAGCATCGAAATGGACGGCAGTCATGATAGCGCCAAAGAGGGCAGCACCGATAGACCAGCCAATCTTCTGTGCAAAGACTGCTGCGGAGAGGCAAAGACCTGTGGTACGGCGTTGGAACTTCCACTCTCCATAATCAGCAGCATCCGCCAGCATGGTCCAGAGCAATGAAATAGCAGGAGCATAGGCAATCTTACCTAAGCAGTTGAAGACATTGATGAGTACGAAATTGGTGCCTGCGAAATAGAGCAAGCAGAAGAAAAGACCAGAGAGCAGTGAGCAGACGATATAGAGCTGCTTAGCGCCGAACTTCTTCACCAGAGGTTTGGTGGTAGGGATAGCGATGATGAGGGCTACCGTACCCAGGATATTGAAGATCTGGCTCTTGGACTCAGCGTCAAGGAAATACTTGAAGTAGTAGGTAGCCGAGATGTTCTGAATAGCAAACATGATGAAAGACACGATACCTACGAGCATCAATACTACCCATGGGCGGTTCTTGAAGAGGTATTTGAAGTCGTGTTTGAGGTCGGTCTCTTGGCGTTTAGGTGGAGCGATACGCTCTTTGGTGGTGGTAAAAGTGATGAGAAAGAGTACCACACCTATTGCACCAAAGATAGCCACAAGGTATCTGAAACCAATGATATAAGATGAGCGCACGAGGTCGGTGTTGCCTGCGCCGTTTTCCATGAAGAGTTTGCGGGCACTATCATCGGACATGATGGAGTAGTCCATGCCTGTGGCTTGTGAGCCGAGGTAATAGACGATATAGAGGGCGAAGCCCGACACGAGCAACTGACCGATGTTGGCAGCTACAAAGCGGTAAGAGTTGAGGCCTGCACGCTCAATAGAATCATTGGTCATCACAGCCCCAAGAGAGGAATAAGGAATATTCACCACGGCATAGATGATACGCAGACCTATAAACATAGGCAGGATATATGCAATAAGGGCATTTCCTTGCAAATCGGGCCCAAGGAAGGCTAAGAAGACAAACAATGCGAATGGTATGCAACCATAGAGCAAGAACGGACGGAACTTACCCCAGCGGGTATTGGTGCGGTCAGCCCAGATGCCTACGATAGGGTCCATGACAGCATCCATGATAGTACCAAGGATAGCGATGGCTGTGGACCATGCAGGACTGATACCAAGGACATCGGTATAGTAGAATATTAACCAGAAATTGACCATATCCCACACAAAGTGTGAGGCGGTATCACCAAGGCTGTAGCCGAGTTTTTCTTTGATAGAGAGTTTCATAATTTCTTGTTTTTTTGGTGGCCGGGGCCGGGGGGGACTGGGGGCCATTATTATAGGCAGCCAGGGACCGGGAGCCGGGGAACCATTATTATAGGCGGCCAGCGTCCGGGAGCTGGGGGCCCTGGTATATTTTAATATAATCGATATACATTTTAGCGGGGGTGCCATCGGCGGGGAGGGCGGTGACGCGTTGGAAATTTTCGTCCTCTGCGGTGTACACCTCTGGATATTTCTCTGGCATTGGCAAACCTGGGAAGAAGCCACCTACTGCCAGGTTGAGCACGATATAGAAGGGGTGGTTGAAGTAGTGACCTGGTTTGTTAATCGATTTATCCCGTAACGAGAGTGCGAAATAAGGTGCTACTTCGGGATATTGGTCTTGGTCGAGGTACATTGCAAGACTATCTTCGGTCCAGATGACAGTGAAGAGGTGGAATTCGCCTTGCACTGGATAAGGGGCTTCGCACATGCCTGCTTGATTGGGATACTTACCATTGTTGAAGCTCTCGCCCCAATGCGCAGCACCATTGAAGTAGCGATCAGATACTCCCTTCTCGATACCATCTTTGTGCCCCATCTCCACAATGTCAATCTCGCCACATTTAGGCCATACGACACGACCTTGTTGCGCGAGTTGGTCGCACTGACGGTCGATAGAATCGTCATTGCCGAGGTTGGTTGCAAGGTTATTGCCGAGCATCCAAAACGCAGGCCATAGGCCATTGCCTGTGTAAGGGAAAGCAATACGCGCTTCTATCTTGCCGTAGCAAACAGTGACTTTATCCTGCGTATTTACCCTACCCGAAGTGGCTGGACGATTGCGATAGTCCTCGCGCTTAGCATTGAGTACGAGGCATGACTCGCCCGATACGGGATGACGCTCGATAGTGACATTGCGAGGAGTGTAGTACTGCATCTCGGCATTACCTCCACCGCGTGCGTTATCGTCCACATTCCAATAGGAGGTGTCCAAGGTAGGGGCGTTGAAGTCGTCTTCCCATACGAGCGTATAAGGCTGTTTAGCGTGGCAGGCTGATAGCAGCACAGCGCATAACGACAAGATTATAGAATTAATAGGTTTCAAAGTTTTAGGATATTAAAAGGTTACTGTATTTTTTGACCAACAATATTGTATAGTTGTCCGTCTTTGTGGATAAATAATTGTCCGTTGAGGATGACTTTTTGTGCTGGTTGGGTGAGGATGATATTATCCACAGCAGTGCCGTTTTCGGGTTCGATATCATCGCTGGATGAGGGTGAGACGAAGGTCTCTTTGTCGGTGCCTTGTTGGTAGATGCGAATCCAGTCGATATAGACGGAGCGTGGACCATTGGCAAGGGCAGAGATTTGGTTGATATCCCAGATTTGAGGGAAGTTGCCACCGATGGCGAGGTTAGCAATGATGAAGTTGGGTTTGGCGAAGACGAGACTGCGGTTGTAGTAAGGGTCATCGTTGTGCTCGAGCTTCGCACTGAAATAAGGTTTCACATCTGGGTTGGCATCGCGATCCATATACATGTCGATAGAGGTAGGTGTCCAGATCATGGTGACAATATGGAAAGTGTCCTCGACCGAATAAGGATAGGTGATATCTTGTGCATCGCACCATACGGTGTTCCAAGCCGAACCGAGGTGAAGTGCTCCGTTGAAATAGCGGTCTTGGGTGCCGTTTTTGATGCCATTGGCATTGCCCAACTCGATGATATCGGTCTCACCGCAGCGTGGCCAACCTACTTGGTCGAAGTCGTTGCCCATCTGCCAGAAGGCAGGCCAAAGACCATTGGCCGTATTAGGGAATTTGATACGCGCTTCGATTTTGCCGAAGGTGTAGTAGAGATTATTCTTGGTATTGACACGACCAGAGGTGCATTTCTTGCCTTTGTAATCCTCTTTGGTTGCGGTGAGTACAAGGCAATGCTTGCCCGTAGTGGGTTCAATGTCGAGGGTGACACCTTTCTCGCAATAGTATTGCAACTCGTTGTTGCCACCGCCATCGCCATTGACCTCGATGTTCCATACATTGCGGTCGAGGGTTGCGTCGGTGAAGTCTTCGTTCCAAACGAGGGTGTAGTCATCGTTGGAGGCGATGAGGCGATAAGGCGAAGAGGCGAGGATGATCGCGAAGAGAATGAATATGGGCTTAATAGTGTTCATATTGACTATTTGACTATTTACAATTTACAATTTATTTACTATTTTATCATTTAGTTATTTTATTGACGGAGTTGGTAGCAATTAAAGGTTCCTTTTAGTGCTTCAATGCGAAGGGTGTGGTTGCCGAGTGGTGGGATAACGGTGGTTGTGAGCGTAGTAACCGATTGCATATCAGCGGTTTTAGGCATGTCCACTATCGCTTGGGCTACGCCGTCGATATAGATACAGATCTGACTATTGACAATGGTGGCATATTGGATTTGCAGCGGTTGTTTGCATTGTACATTGATTTGATAATCAATCCATTGTCCTTGCATGAAGGATTGAATATAGAGTTGGTTGTTGTCCGTGACACGCAGGGAGATATTCTCCTCTTTTAAGGCGATGTATTGGTGTGCACCTATGCCTTTGTTGAGGGCGAGGTAGGCGTTCTTGTCGAAAGAGGAGAACTGGGTGAAGATTTGTCCGAGCGGAGTGAGTTCAACTGGCGACCCATGGGTGAGCAATTGCATGTAGGGAGCAGAGTCCACCTTACCGCTGGTGCGAGGCATGAACCATGCATAGCGTTCTACATGGGGATTTTGCTCCATGTGGTTGAGGACAGCACACATATAGTCCATTTGCTTCTCCACATTGTTTGGCACGGGATCCCAAGCACAGAACTCGGTCATCCACATGGGTGTGCCGTACTTCTCGAACTTCTTGATATAGTCTTTGGCAGCAGAAGGCGAAGCCATATAGCAGTGGATAGCAATGGCATGGATATCGTCCAGCGACACATTGGGCAGTGCAAAGAACTCATCGAGCCATTTGATAGGGTCGTGATAACCCGCGAGCGTGCCATAGTTCATGGCAGGAGAGACGAGCTGGAGGTTCAGCTCTTTCGCCAAAGCTACCACTTGTGGCCAATGCTCAGCTGCTTGCGTAGGGGTCATGTTGCATTGGTCGGTGAGATTGGGTTCGTTGAAGCCCAGTAGGTATTTGGTGTTAGGGTGCTCCTGCACATACTGGCGAATCTTGTCTGTACTGTATGAGTTATTCCAGCACATTGGGCAGAAATCCATGTTGTTGGTGTCGAACCAAAGTGCTGCAGTAGCGTTTTGGGAGTTGCCCCAGTTGTACGACCATGATACAGAAGGTGATAGGAGAGGCAGATCGTCAATCTTCTTGAAATCGAACGATACACCGCGCTTGGCACTCTTCTGCATGGTAGAGGGCTGGTCGAGCGTAGGGGCGTTGGTGTTACATGCCATCAAGAAGAGAGCAAACAGCCAAATGATATGTCGTTTAGTATGGTGTAGCATGGTTCAATTTGGTTCAAAATTGTTCAAAGTAGTTCAATATAGTTCAGAGTGGTTATTGGATTTCTTGGCGTTGGTAAACGCGTACCCAGTCCACATACATGATTCGTT
>JAZSGL010000058.1:0-26808 GCA_045532735.1 Paludibacteraceae bacterium
TTGTCTAAGTTGTCGTCAAATAATAACTCTTCCTTGTCGTCAAACAAAAATAGCATCTGTGGTCGTTCAGCGGCCGATGTAGAGCAATCCCTAACCCAATTGTTGTTACAAACCCAAGAAGCCCATGAAGAAATCATCCTCGAAGTCATTGACTTTCGCCCTGGCACTGATTATGGCTATGACACTCCTTGCCCTCCCGAGTTGCAAAAGCCTTGACACCACCACACTACACCATACTACACAACACTACACCACACTACACCACACAGTGGACACTGTAGTCGTCCGTGATAGTGTCTTTATCCGTGAGATACAGCAGGGCGATACTATTTATCTCACGCGCATTGAATACCGCGACCGATGGCGAACGCAACTCATTCATGACACCATCGTCCATACCGATAGTATCGTACAAGTTATAGAACCCCCACCAGAGAGATATATCCCTCCGTTTTACAGACATTGCACCACCATCCTGTGGATCATACTTGCAGCAGGCATCGTGTACATCGTTTGTAAAACATACATTAAATTCAGATTATAGTTATTTTCCATAGTAAAAAAGGTTATTATCAAAGCCACTTCGTCGTGAGACGCGGTGGCTTTTTTTTATCTTGTCTCGCCTTTTACATTCTACACTTTTACACTTTTACACTTTTACATACAAAAAAGAGTCTTACTCATAGCGCTGGCGGTCATGGGGGGGCGACCACCAGCGAGCGTATAAATAACTTCAGCGATATATATAGGATTTCTCGCTTTGTCTATGGAGTTCTCTCATCTGTCGCGTAGGGGCACCTACGCTCCCTCTTCGTAGAATTCCGCTAATAGCGCTCCATATACTTTGCGATTATCTCCTATCTATATCGGGCAATAGGGGGGAGATGGCGCATATTTTTTTTCTCATATCACCAAATTTTACCCCGATTTTGTCATGTCGACTTTGCAAAATTAAATAAAAATACAGAAAAACATCACTTTTTTAGTACTTTGTATTGCATAGTTCTATAAAAAGTGTTACCTTTGCAGCGTTTTTAACAATCTAAGTGCACCTAAGCAAATTTTTGGCATGGTTTTTGCTCTAAGATTGGTGACAAATTATAATACTAACCTTATAAAATATTGTAATATGAAAAAGATTATGACTATGTTAGTTGTTCTAACACTTTCAATTACTGCATGTGCAGATCGTCATCAGATGATAGGAGTTTCTGATTTACCAGCTCAAGCACAAGCATTCATCCAAAAACATTTCAACATTTCTGATGTTGCCTACATCGAACGTGATCGAGATGCAATACATTATGAATACAATGTCTATCTTAAGAATGCTACAGAGATTGACTTCGACCACCAAGGCAACCTTCAATCTATTGATTGCAAACGCACCTCCGTGCCAGAAGGTATTGTACCTGAAGCTATTATCAGTTTTATTTCTTCACACTATCCTAACCTATTTGTGGTAGAATATATCATTGATTATAGACATCAAACGGTCGAATTAAACAATGAAATAGAACTTATTTTCGACCGCGAAGGACACTTCCTAAGAATGGATGACTAATCCCTAAAAATAAAACAACAATGAAAAAACTGTATCGTTCCTCCAACCGCATTCTCGCGGGCGTTTGCGGCGGCATCGCCGAGTATTTCGACATTGATCCCACACTGATTCGTGTAGCTTATGTCGTATTGAGTTTATTTTCAGCAGCATTCCCTGGCCTGTTGTTGTATATTATTCTCATGATCTTAATTCCGAACTACGATCAAGCAAACTAATACTTATGCTCAATAACATCAAAAGCCAAATGCGAAAAGGATTATTGGAGTACTGTATCCTGTCCATTATCCACAAAAACGAGGCATATGCATCAGACATACTTGATATGCTCAAGCAGGCAAACCTCGTTGTGGTGGAAGGTACCGTATATCCACTACTTACCCGCATGAAAAACGAAGGACTACTCTCCTATCGCTGGCAAGAGTCCACTGGCGGCCCCCCACGCAAGTACTATGCGCTAACCCAACAAGGGCAAGATTTGCTCGCTCAACTCGACAATGAATGGCAATCTATCTGCCAATCCATCAACCAATTAATTAAATAAAACAATCATGAAAGAGACTCGTACTATCAACCTCAATGGTTTGGTCTATCATATCGATTACGATGCATATCAACTCCTGCGTGACTACATACAGGATATCGAAATGCGATTGCCAATAGACGACCGCAAAGAGATCATCGAAGACGTCGAAGCACGTATTGCAGAATTATTCCAAAAAGCACTTTTTGCTAAAAATACACAAGTCATCACCATTCAAATGGTTCAGTCCATTCAAGAACAGTTAGGTGAACCATCTGCATTTGGTTCTAATAGCCGTCCTAGGGTCAAAATCGACAAATCGCAAAATAGTGGCTGCAGACGCACTTTCAGCATTGTGCTCAACGTACTATTGGCATTGTTGGCTTTACCCGTTATTTTCATTGGATTGATTATTCTCTTGGCGATTGTTTTATCACTCTTTGGTGTAGCCGTAACTGGCACAACTAGTCTGGCAGCAGTCATGCCAATCTTCCCTGTTCTTGCGGATGTGTTAGTAGAAGGTGGAGCAATATTAATCCCATTACTTATGATCGCATTGGTACTCATTATTGTCCTGCCAATCGTCATGATTGTGTACACCATTGTAACATACATGCGTACACGACGCGGGCCAAAAGCACGTTTTTGGTGGGCCACTATCCTCTTATGGCTCGCATCACTTGTCTTTTGGGGAGCTTCACTCGTGCGTTTGTACACATCGTACAACAACGCCCCTGAAATTCTCAAAGCTATGACTTTCGAGGGCTTAGACGTAGATGACGCAGGTGCTATCACTTCTGTTTTGCAATTGGATGCTTACCATACTGTACATCTGCGAGGAGCGGCTCAGCTGGAACTACAAAACGCAAGCACTCCATCTACCACGCTGACTACCAATGTGTTAATTCCAAGCGTTAGTGCTGACAATATCACCGCGGAAGTTCGTGACAGCATTCTCTATATCGATACCCAAACCAATATTCCTATCGATGAATTGATAGCCAAATTTACCATCGCTACACCCCATCTCCGCAAAATCATTGTGCAAGGTGCTGGTAAGATAGAGACTACGGACAATCAGTCTCTCCAACTCGCATCTCTCAACCTTGATCTTAGCGGAGCGGTTGAGGCTGACCTCTTACTCAACGTGCAGAACCTCACTGTCGATGCCAAAGGAGCCAGCAAATTGGACCTATCAGGCGTAGCAGACAATCTACATGTCACCATTGCTGGAGCAGGTGAATTAGAGGCAGAAGACCTACTCGCACAAGTCGTACATATCAATTGTGCCGGAGCTAGCAAAGCCGAAGTCCATGCTGCTCGCGAACTTTGGGCACAAGCAGCAGGAGCTAGCAAGATAAGCTACAAAGGCAATCCTGATGTAAAACAAAAATTAGCCGTCGGAGGAAGTTTGATAATCCGAGATTAATATGTCCACATACCAACAAACGATTGACTATCTTTATGCGTCGCAACCCGCCTTCCATTTGGTGGGTGCGGCTGCATATAAACCAGGTTTAGACAATACCTATCGCTTGATGGCGCACCTTCGTAATCCGCACGAGAAACTACGTACGGTACATGTGGCAGGCACCAATGGCAAAGGCTCAACATCCCATCTCATAGCTGCAACACTGCAAGCACAAGGCTACAAAGTAGGCCTGTTCACTTCCCCACATTTGGTAGATTTCCGCGAACGAATCCGTATTTCGGGAGAGATGATTCCACAGGAAACAGTAGTGCAGTTTGTGGCAGATAACCGTCCCTTCTTGGATGAATTACGACCTTCTTTCTTCGAGACAACCATGGCGCTTGCATTTTGGTATTTTGCTGAGCAGCAAGTAGATATAGCGGTCGTTGAAGTGGGATTAGGCGGGCGATTGGATAGCACCAATATCCTCACTCCCTTACTATCTGTAATAACCAACATCGGCATTGATCACACCGAGTTTCTAGGCAACACCCTTCCGCAGATTGCAAAGGAAAAAGCGGGCATCATCAAACCTCATATCCCCTGTGTGATTGGCGAAACGCATCCCGAAACGCAAACTATCTTTATGTCTCGTGCGCGTGAGTGCAATATTTTGGGTGATGGGCTCGAAACGACGAATTGCCGTATCTGGTTTGCTGACCAATGTGGCTATATGCGTAAACGCAGAAGGAAGGAAGTGACTGAATGCCAATTGAAGGGGATATATCAAGATAAAAATCAGCAGACGGCATTTGTCGCATTGCAAGTGCTCCGAAATTATTGCGGGCTTACTATCTCTAAAAATGCAATTGCTGAAGGTTTTGCTAAAGTGTGCACGCTTACAGGACTCAGAGGAAGGTGGGAAATCCTATCTAATTCTCCTCTAACGATTTGTGACACAGGACATAACGGCCATGGCATCCGAGATGTGGCTGAACAGCTAACCCGTCTGGTTGAATCGGCTACATGTCGCCTGCGAATTGTCCTTGGAATGGTTGCCGATAAGGATATTGAGGTGGTGCTTAAATTAATGCCTAAGACTGCTGTATATTATTTTACCCAACCATCCACTTCTCGTGCACTTGCCTCTAAAAATCTTAGAGATATGTGGCTAACGCTTTATCCTCAACATGATGAAAATCAATGTTTTGATTCTGCGGTGGCTGCCTTGTATGCAGCTCAAAAAGATGCCACCAACGAAGATGTTATCTTTATCGGTGGCAGCAATTATGTTGTTGGTGAAATTTTACAGCTATATCAGTAGAACAATGGTAAATATACCCGAATCACTAACTAATCACTAAGTGGTGATAAGGGGTTTCTTCCTGATGATGGTCAGGCCATCGCGGAGAGGGAGAATGACTTTATCCAATCGCTCATCTTGCATGACTTTGTCGTTGAATGCACGGAGGGCGATTGTTTGTTTGTCTTTGTCGTAGGTAGGGTCAATAATATGTCCGTCCCAAAGGGTGTTATCGGCTAGAATCCAACCTCCTGGCCGCAAGAGAGGGATTACTAGATCAAGATAGTCGCAATATTGTTTCTTATCGGCGTCAATAAAAATCAAATCAAATTTCTCGTCTAGTCCCCTTAATACTTCTATGGCATCTCCAATTACTAGCTCAATTTTCTCGCCAAGTGGGGTAAGGCCTAAGTTACGGCGTATGGAAGGCTCCATCTCATCGTTATGCTCTATGGTGATAAGTTTGCCGTCCTCCGTCAGTCCCTCTGCAAGGCATAGGGCAGAGTATCCTGTGAAAGTGCCCAACTCCAATATTCGCTGCGGCTGAATCATTTGGCTTATCATACTGAGTACGCGTCCTTGCACATGGCCTGACAACATGCGGGGATTAATAACTTCCAAGTGTGTGCTACGAGTAATACGCTTAAGTACATCACTTTCGGGAGAAGAATGTTGCTCTATATAATCAAAAATATTCATTTTTGTTTGGATTTGTTTGCAAAAGTACAAAAAAACTTGCATATGTACAAAAAAAATAGTACTTTTGCAGTCAAAATGACATAAAAATAATACCAAATACATAAAAACATATGGAATTAGTAGAAAATATTGATGTGATAGACCGTAAGATCTTGCAAATTATCACTCAAAACGCACGCAAACCTTTCAAGGATGTCGCTGAGCAAGTTGGTATCAGTCGTGCCGCTGTACACCAACGCGTACAAAAGATGTTTGACAATGGTGTCATTACTGGTTCGGGGTATATCGTGAATCCGAAGTCATTAGGGTATAATTTGTGCGTATATGTTGGTTTGACATTGGAGAAGGGAAGTATGTACAATGCAGTAAGTGCTGAATTAGAGAAGATTCCGGAGGTCGTAGAGAGCCGATTTACATTAGGTGCGTATTCTATGCTAATTAAATTGTACGCGCGTGATGATCAACATCTTTTGGACCTTTTGAGCAATAAGTTGCAAGGCATACATGGCGTGTCAAATACGGAGACTTTGACTGCGCTAGATCAAAGAATAAATCGTTCATTACCAATACAATAAGAAAAATAATATTATAAGATACAATGGAAAAAGTAATTAGTGGAATTCGTCCAACAGGCAATTTGCACCTGGGTAACTATTTTGGTGCGGTTAAGAGTTTTGTAAAGATGCAAGAGGAATACAACTGTATGTTCTTCATTGCAGATTGGCATTCGTTGACCACACATCCTACACCAGAAAATTTGCGCACTTCAGTTCGTACTATTTTGGCGGAGTACTTGGCATGTGGTATTGATCCTCAAAAAGCACCTATTTATGTGCAAAGCGATGTGAAGCAAGTGCTTGAGCTATACCTATATCTCAATATGAATGCGTATTTGGGCGAGTTGGAGCGTGTGACATCCTTCAAGGAGAAAGCTCGCAAGCAACCCGACAACGTCAATGCTGGCTTGCTTACTTACCCATCGCTAATGGCTGCGGATATCCTTGTTCATAAGGCTGATAAGGTGCCAGTAGGCAAGGATCAAGAGCAAAATATGGAGATGGCGCGTTTGTTTGCTCGTCGATTCAATCGTATATACAATATCGAATATTTCAAGGAACCAGAATCATTCCATTTCAATGCCAAGGCGGTGAAGGTGCCAGGCTTGGATGGTAGTGGTAAGATGGGTAAGAGCGAGGGCAATGCTATCTATCTTTGCGACGACGAAGCTACTATCAAGAAGAAGGTGATGCGTGCGGTTACAGATGCGGGACCAACGATGCTCAACCAAGTAAAACCTGAGCCTATCGAGAACCTCTTTACGCTTATGCAACTCGTTTCTACACCAGATACATACGATTACTTCAACGACCAATACAACAACATGGCTATCCGCTATGGCGATATGAAAAAGCAATTGGCAGCGGATATTAATGCTTTTTGTGCGCCTATTCGTGAGCGTATTTTGGAATTCCAAAGCAATGAGGAACTTCTAGCTAAGGTAGCACGCGAAGGCGCAGAAGCTGCTGCAACTAGTGCAGAGAAGACTATCCGTGAGGTGCGTGAGATCATTGGCTTTCGCAATTAATAAGTCTATTTGGCATGGCTTTTGATAGGTAAGAGGTAAAACAAGAAAATGAGACGCATATTTGTCATATTCATAGTCGGGCTAAGTAGTTTGGTCGTGTTGCCTTATTGCCTTATAGCCTCATCGTCAGAGCCTTATACGGATGATGCCTATTATTGGCCAGTGGTGGATTCCATATCCCTATCATCGCCAGTATATGATCGTAATGCGCGTGAGTTCATTTTTTTAGATGATACTATTCAATCCCCCGACACTGTGCGTATGCGCATCATTGATCGATGAAACGTCTTTTGCTCATATTGTTTCTAGCCTATTGTCTATTGCCTATAGCTCATAGCCAAGATGTGCAACGCTTTGCCGAACGACAAATCATAGGTACAGCACGCTATGTAGGTATGGGTGGCGCGATGACCGCTATCGGAGGTGACCCTTCAGCGGTACAGGATAACCCCGCTGGATTGGGATTATATCGTCGTGGTGAGATTATGTTGACAGTTGATGGTACGATTGATCAGACATGCCAAAATGACTCAAGAGATGTTTATCAGCGTGCCCGATTCGCTCTCCCTCAAGTCTCTGCCGTATGGGCATGGGGAAATCCTAGCAAGCAGAGAGGCATGATCTACAATAATTTTATGTTCTCAATCCAACGTCTTGCTAACTATAATCGGGATGTACTTGTCGAAGGTGTAGGCATGGGGATGGTAGAAACGATTTGCGAGAAAACCAATGGATTAGCTGAAGAATTCCTTATAGATATGCCCTGGAATGATGAGGAGGTAGGTTGGCTGAGTATATTGGGTTATGAAGGATATCTGATTGATCCTGTGGTAGATAACCAATGGATACCTGCTGTGGATTTTAGTAGTGGAACTCTTTCTGTGTCCGAAACTGGTAGTGCAGATCAATACACCCTTTCTTGGGCGGGGAATATTAGCAACCAATGGTATGTGGGATTAAGTCTCAATATCCCTACTATCACATATACTAAGCGCACTTCTTTGCTAGAAACTAGTCGCAATAATTCGGCAGAACTCAAATCAATGTACTATGCATCCGGTGTAGGAGTGAGTGGTGCAGTCGGATTAATTTACCGCCCAATTCAATCTTTGCGTATAGGTGCATCCCTTCAAACGCCTACAGTGATGCAACTATCGCTACAAACTGAAGGTGATATGTATTCTACTATTGCTGGTCAAAAGTATGATGTGCTCACTCCGTCTAGCGGTTCGATCAACACGGAGATATATGCTCCATTGCGTACGAGTTTTAGTGTAGCAGGGCAGATGGGCAACAATGCTTTGATTGCTGTGCAGTATGATTATGCACATTCAGCAGATATGGAAGATGTCCACACATTGCGTATTGGAGCTGAGGCGCAAGCCTATCGTGGATTATTTATCAATGCGGGCTATGTGTATGAATCCTCGTTTATGAATAAGGAACTTGCTATAGCGCTGGATTATAACTCCATTCGCACAGATATGGATTACCGCTATACCGCCTACTCACAGTATGCGAGTATGGGTGTCGGTTATCGCAGCAATGTGTTGGTAGCGCAAGTGGCATATCAATACCTTTGGCAAACGCTTCACCAATATGCTACGGAGATGCAACCAACTCCAATAGATGTGCAGACTCGCACTCATCGTATCGTAGCTACATTGGCTTGGCGATTTTAACAATATTAATTCTATGTGATTTTTGGCATGGAAATTGTATAGAATACTATACTAATTGATCTTAAATATATTGTTGCACTGCTAGAGACCGGAAAACTCAACACATATTATCTAACGAGGTAGGTGCTTATCTAATGGCGTGCTAATACTCTGCGCGGTGACCAACCTTCGGGTTGTAGCGATGAGGCAGTTAGATTACAAAGGGTCTGTACCCCTCAAATCCTGTTTTTTAGGAGTTTTCTCGAGTAATGCAGTGCAGCAATTTTTTTTATGAAAACATAACTCATAACTCATAACTTATTTATGGTTCGTTCATACATAGCCACTAATCGTGACCGCTTCCTCGAGGAGTTGGCGAGTCTTATTCGTATTCCTAGTGTTAGTTGTCAACCAGCTCACAAAGCAGACATGCATCGTTGTGCCGAGCGTTGGCGTGAACTCCTACTCGAAGCAGGTGCACAACACGCCGAGGTAATGCCCTCCGCAGGCAATCCGTTTGTTTATGCCGAGTACAATCCAATATCCAATAGCCATGAAGTGGCGTCCAATACCCAATATCCAATCCCTACCGTCCTTGTCTATTCTCACTATGATGTGATGCCGGTTGAGCCTCTTGACCTATGGCATTCCAATCCATGGGAACCTTCCATTCGTGACGGCCGTCTATATGCACGTGGAGCAGATGACGATAAAGGGCAAGCCATGATTCAGGTCAAGGCCTTTGAGTATCTAGTCAAAAATGGTCTGATGAACTGCCATGTCAAATTCATTTTCGAGGGCGAGGAGGAGATCGGCAGCCCTAGTCTCGATGCTTTCCTCAAGGAGCACCGCGACTTGCTCGCATGCGACATTATCCTTGTAAGCGATACCTCAATGATCGGTAAAGATACCCCATCTATCACTACCGGCCTTCGTGGTTTGGCATATTGGGAAATCGAAGTCACAGGCCCTAATCGTGATCTGCATAGTGGCCACTTTGGGGGCGCTGTCAAGAACCCGATCAATGCGCTCACAGAGATGCTAGCCAAGGTAGTGGATGAGCGCGGCCGTATCACTATCCCAGGTTTCTATGACGATGTACTACCTATCCCCCAAGCCGAGCGTGAGATGATTGCGCAAATCCCATTTTCCGAGCAGGCATATTGCCAAGCCATTGATGTGGATACTACCTTTGGAGAGGAGGGCTACTCCACGCTTGAACGCAATTCTTGCCGTCCTTCCTTTGATATATGTGGTATTTGGGGCGGTTATACGGGTGATGGAAGCAAGACCGTCTTGCCAAGTAAGGCGTATGCCAAAGTTAGTTGCCGACTGGTAGCCAACCAAGATCATGAGCAAATCAGTCAAGCATTTGTTGAGTATATTAATAGTATCGCGCCTGCGGGCGTACGCGTGAAGGTGACGCCTATGCATGGTGGTCAAGGCTATGTGTGCCCTATTGATATCCCTGCATACAAGGCGGCGGAACATGGCTTTACTGTGGCTTTTGGCAAGAAACCACTAGCTGCACGCCGTGGTGGAAGTATTCCTATTATCAGTAGTTTCGAGCAAATACTTGGTGTGAAGACTATATTGATGGGATTCGGCTTAGAGAAGAATGCTATCCATTCGCCCAACGAGTCCATGGATCTTGAAGTATGGGAAAACGGCATCGTGGCAGTTACTGAGTTCTATAAATCCCTGCCTTTAAACTATAAACTTTAAACTATAAGCAATCAATGAATATCATCATCATCGGTCTGGGTAATGTGGCCACCAATCTGCACCATGCTTTTACCAAAAGAGGTGTCGCTTGTCAGATGGTTAGTAGTCGTCAGGGACTAGATCAACTGCCTCAGGCGAATGTATATATATATGCGGTCAAAGATGAGGCGCTAGCTGCTGTAGTAGCACAGGTAAAGGGAAAGGAGAAAGCCATGCACCTGCATACTTCAGGTAGTATGCCCATTTCCGTCTTTGGAGCCGACAAACCTCATGCGGGTATCTTCTATCCCTTCCAAACCTTCAGCAAGGCGCGTGTGATTGAGGATTTTTCCACGGTACCTGTCTTCTTTGAAGCGCGGGGAATAGATGATATTAGTGCGGTATATTCCTTGGCATTGAGCATTACAAACCATGTCTATGAGACTACTCAGCATGACCGCGAACGCCTACATGTGGCGGGAGTCTATGCTTGCAATTTCACCAACCTCATGTACACCATGGCCTCCGAGCTACTCCAAAACACCCATATACCATTCTCCGCTCTCCTGCCTCTGATTGATGAGACAGCAACCAAAATACACGCTCTCCGTCCATGCGATGCACAGACAGGGCCAGCTCGCCGTGGCGATGAGAATGTGATGACGCATCACCTAGATTTGCTAGATGAGGAGAAAAGGCAACTCTATCGCCTCCTGTCTGATGCCATCAGAAAACGCTCATAACAGAAATAAAAATCGCAGAGTCTTTTGCTCTGCGATTTTTTTACTTACCTCCCACCAGTTTCTTAATCTCGCTCAGTTTGTTGAGCGCCTCCAATGGAGTTAGATTATTGATGTCCATATTCTTGACCTCGTCGCGTATCTGCTCTAGCACAGGGTCATCCAGTTGGAAGAAACTCAGTTGCATGCCGTTGGGGGCACTTACAGATGCCTTTCCTCCACCAATCTTCTCTTGACTTTTTGCTCCAGATTCTTGATTCCTTGCTCCTTGCTCCAGATCTTTCAATATTTGATTCGCACGTTGAACTATCGACGACGGCATACCTGCCAATTTCGCTACATGAATACCGAAACTGTGTTCCGAACCACCGCGCACCAGTTTACGCATGAAGATAACCTTGCCGTTGGCTTCACGCACCGACACATTATAGTTGCGTATGCGCTGGAAACTCTCCTCCATCTCATTGAGCTCGTGGTAGTGTGTCGCAAATAATGTTTTAGCATGTCCTTTTTGTTCGTGGATATACTCCACAATTGCCCATGCAATAGAGATTCCATCATAGGTGCTGGTACCACGACCTAACTCGTCAAAGAGCACAAGACTTCGCTCGCTCAGGTTATTCAAGATGCTTGCCGCTTCGTTCATCTCCACCATGAAGGTACTCTCACCTAATGATATATTATCACTCGCGCCCACGCGCGTGAAGATCTTATCCACCACACCGATACTCGCACTCTCTGCTGGCACGAAACTACCCATCTGCGCCATCAATACGATGAGGGCAGTCTGGCGGAGTAGGGCAGACTTACCTGCCATATTAGGACCTGTGATGATGATGATCTGTTGACCATTATTATCTAGTAATACATCGTTTGGCACATACTCTTCGTCCATTGGTAGTTGCTTCTCAATCACAGGGTGACGACCTTGGCGTATATCGATGACGAGACTATCGTTGATAGCTGGACATACATACCTATTTTCTACTGCTACATGTGCAAAGCCCATCAAGCAGTCTAGTTGCGCTACCACATTCGCATCCATCTGCATTTGAGGCACATACTCCGTTATCGCTAACATCAGTTCGGTGTATAGGCGAGTCTCGATGATCTGAATCTGTCCTTCTGCATTGAGAATCTTGTCTTCGTATTCCTTCAGTTCCTGTGTGATATATCGCTCAGCATTCACCAGTGTCTGCTTGCGAATCCAGGTCTCGGGCACTTGCTCTTTGTAGGTGTTACGCACCTCCAGATAATAGCCAAACACATTGTTATATCCTATCTTCAGACTCTGAATACCTGTGCTCTCAATCTCTCGTTGCTGGATGCGCAGCAGGTGCTCCTTGCCGTTGGCTTGAATGTCGCGCAGTTCGTCTAGTTCGGCATTCACTCCACGAGCAATCGTGTTAGGACGACCTTGTACGGCTGGCGGATCGGGGGTGATCTCTCGCTGAATACGCTGACATATCTCGCTGCACAAACTCAACTGCTCGCCTAGTAATCGCAGATAGCTATTATCATCTGCACTCTCGCATATATGCTTGATAGGAGCAATACAATTGAGTGCTACACTCAGTTGCACCATCTCGCGAGGCGAAATCCTACCAGTAGATATTTTACCTACGATGCGCTCCATGTCCATAATGCGCTCTAGATTCTCGTGGATAATCCTACGCTCTTCTTGATGCTTGAACAAGTACTCCACCACTGTCTGACGATTCCTTATCGCACGCACATCCTTCAGCGGGAAGGCTAGCCAACGGTGTAGCAATCGTCCTCCCATTGGGGTAGTCGTGCGGTCTATGATATCGTATAGCGTGGTGCTATTCTCTCGCTGACCGCTCAGCAATTCCAAGTTGCGAATCGTAAAGCGGTCCATCCATACGAACTTGTCTTCCTCTATACGGCTCAAGTGTTGGATATGCCCATTCTGCAAGTGCTGAGTAGCGTCCAAGTAATGCAATATCGCACCCGCTGCTATCACGCCTTCTGGCAAGCCATCCACACCAAATCCCTTCAGGTTTTGCACCTGAAATTGTTTGGTCAGTCTGTCCATTGTGGCATCGCGAGTCATCATCCAGTCATCTAACTCAAAGGTGAAGTATTTATTGCCAAAAGTCGCCTCTACCAGCTGCTTCTTGCCTCGCAAATACAGTACCTCTTTTGGCGCAAAGTTCACTAGCAACTTATCGATATAATCTGCCGTACCTTCTGCCACTAGAAACTCACCCGTAGATATGTCTAGAAAAGATACACCTACTTCTCTCTTACCGAAGTTCAAACAGGCTAACCAAGTGTTCTCTTTCTGTTGCAGAGTGGTATCCGAATAACTTACGCCTGGTGTCACCAATTCCGTCACACCACGCTTCACTAGTTTCTTCGTCAATTTTGGATCTTCCAGCTGGTCGCAAATTGCCACGCGTAATCCTGCGCGCACTAGTTTAGGCAAGTAGGTATCTAGTGCGTGGAAGGGGAACCCCGCCATCTCCAGCGCTTTGCTCTCTTTGCTCGCTCCGTTGCTGCGATGAGTGAGTGTGATATTCAGTATCTTGCTTGCTCTTACTGCATCTTCTGCATATGTCTCGTAGAAGTCGCCACAGCGAAACAGCAATACCGCATCGGGGTATTGCGCTTTAATCTCGCGAAACTGCTTCATCATCGGTGTCTCTAACGCATCAATTTTTCCCATATATCCTTGCCTTTAAACTTTAATCTTTATACTACTTAATCTTTACATCAAATTTCAAGTTGAACATCCGCCCTGTGAGGTAATTTGGGCAAGGCAGTTGAAGTCCATTGATGGCCGTTACCCAGTAATAACTATTTTCGTTGTTCCACCCTACGAGGTTGAATACATCAAATTGTATGCTCCAACTATCTACATGTTTCGCCTTCTTCATCCACTTGTCGGTTTTTGCTGAGAAGGTGCGACTGGCACCTATATCCACACGCTTGAAGTCACTCATATGACCGAGATAGCGCATGTTTTCTTTGCGTGGATAACCAAAGGGCAAACCTTCGCTCCAAATGAACTTCAAATGCAGTTTATATTGTGGTAACTGTGGCAGATAGTCTTGGAAATATATCGTCAAATTATACCGTTGCTCTTGTGGGGTGGGTATCCAACCTAGATTATGTTTGTCATCCACAAATCGCATTCTGCTACGCATGGTAGAGAAACTAATCCACGAATCGGCACCAGGTACCAATTCGCCCATGAGTTTCATATCTAGTCCAATGGAATATCCCTCACTATCATTCATACCCGAATACCTTACGCGCACATTGTCCACCGTATAACTTTCCATGCGGTCGATCCACTTGCCATATGCCTCAGCTGTGAACTTGAATGGGCGTCCCCATGCTCGGAAATAGTAGTCCGAACCCAATACCAATTGGTATGAGCGTTGGGCTTTCAATTGATTGTTCAGATGAATGCGATACACGCCATTTTCATCCTGCAGAGTTTGGCGTAATTCCTTGTAGAAAGGTGCTTGATAGTAGATGCCTGTGGCTACGCGGAAGGTGAAATCGCGTTTCCATCCTGGCATCCATACTACGCTCACGCGGGGCGAAGGTAGCACCTCATTAGTGAAACTCCACCAGTTGAGTCGCATACCGGCTGTCAGATATACTTTTCCATGGTCGGTATTCCAATGATGGGTATTTTGCGCATAGGCTTGCACGCGTCCATTCAGCATGTGAGTCGTACCCTTCATGGCGTAGTATAGTTCCATCTCTTTGTCGGCATTGGGCAAACTATATCCCAGAGAATCGCGCCATTCCCATTCGCTGATACGATCTTTGATCATCTCCACTTGTCCGCTCACGCCCCACTTCAGGCTATTCGTACCACGCTCCCATTCCCCATGATGTGCCAGAGTGATGATACCTGACTGCAGGGTGTTGCGTGCGTGCTCGTGGTATTCGCCTTTTCCTAGCAGGTTCTTGTTCCCCTCGGGGTTGGCTAATTCGTCGTTGAGGACATCACCTCCTCCCGTATGCTCCGCATTATTCATGTCTTTTTGGCGTAGTACATATGCCGTACGGATATCGTATGTCTCCTGTTCATGGGTATAGAAACCATTGAGGTCGGCGCCTACCGTTATCTCTGGGTGCAACTTTCCGCTTGCACTCAAGGCTACGAAAGCAGTGCGAAACATATCCTTTTCCTTGCCCTCGTGTTCTATCTTTTGTTCTATAGCATCTAGTCCTCCCCAGTTTTTCACGGCGGAGTCGGGCATAAACTCATAGCTGTTCTGCGAGAAGTTGCCCATCAATCGTATCTCCCAGTCCTTCGCCTCTACACTGTAGCCGCTTGCGACGTCCTGTAGCTCGCCATGCGAGCGTCCCTTCAACTGTGGGTGCTTTGCTCCCACCTTCCATGTCATCTGCGTTTGGTAGTCTAGGAAGTTAGGCTTGTAATTGCCTTTGGTGTCTAGTGCACCCAACATATATTTCGATGTCTTGTAGCGTATGCCGTGCATCTGACTCTGTGTGCTGTCTCCCCAACCCACATACGCACTTGCTCCCAGCAAACTGATATTCAATCGTGATTCAAACTCTGTCGGACGCTTGTATCGTATGTCTAATACCGATGACATCTTGTCGCCATATTTGGCATCAAAGCCACCTGCTGAGAAGTTCACATTCTCCACCATATCCGTGTTTACGAAACTCAATCCCTCTTGCTGACCACTTCTGATCAGCAGCGGACGATGCACTTCCAAACCATTGACATATACCGAATTCTCATCAAAGGTACCACCACGCACATTGTATTGGCTACTCATCTCGTTGTTTTGCCTTACGCCGGCAAAGGTGATCAGCAGACTCTCTATACCTCCACCCGTGGCGTCGGGCATTAGTCGCGCTACACTCACATCGGTGCGGTCCATGGTGCCCGTTTGACGCTGAATACCGCGCACGGTCACCTCGCTCAGCATCTCCTCATTGGTAGGTAATACCACATTCACTCCTAGTACATCGTTTCTCGTGTACAGTTGCTGACGAATCGTCTCATAGCCAATCATCGAGTAAACCATCACGATCGTGTCGCCCATCTCCACTGTGATATCGTAATAGCCGTTTTGATTGGTTGTGGTACCCACGGTAGTGCCTTCTATATACACATTCGCTAGTTCGATGCCGCGGTTGTCGGTGTCTAATACATAGCCGTACAAGCGCACTTGGGGTGTCTTTGCCCATAGTGTCAACATGCTTGCTATTGCAAGTAAATATGTACAAACCAGTCTCTTCATCTACATGTTTGCGTTATAATATCGTGGGTCATCGGTCACCTCTTTGCCGACAAATGCGGGTAACTCTACCACCTGCTCTTCGCTTTCTAGTTCAATCTCAGCCACTACCAAGCCCTCGTGTTTGCCATGAAACTCATCTACTTCCCACTTCAGACCTTCTTCCTTTGCGGGCACGATCCATCTCGTCTTGTCGATAATGGTTCCTTGACATAGCTTCATCAACTCCTGTGCATCTGCCACATCAATCTCTTTCTCCCATTCATAGCGAGCAAAGTGCCCAGCTGCGGACTTGCCCTTGATGGTAAGATAGGCTTTGTCGTCGGTGATGCGCACTCGCACTGTACCCGTCTTCTCACGGGAGATATAACCTTGACATAGATGGTGGTGAGCTACAGCCATTTGCTTGTAACTCTCCCCTTGTACCAAATATTTGCGTTCTATTTCCATATCCAACAGCGTAGCGTTCTAACTTCTAACAGCGTAGCGGTCTAACCTCTAACAGCGCAGCGGTCTAACCTCTAACAGCGCAGCGTTCTATTTGCGCTTGCTAGTGATATTTACGAGGTGCGCAATGCTGCAATAGTCTATTCCCGAATGTGTGCTGAGTCCTATCTCGCATGTGCGCGAATTGCTCACGCCCATCGTCGCGCCGGCTTTCTCCACTTGTGGCTTGAGTTTGCGTAGTGCCCATTCATTGAGTTCGGGCTCGGTGAAGCCCTTATCACCCGCAAACGCACAGCATCCAATCTCCTCTGGCACTAGCACATTCTTCGCGCACGCTTTCGCTACACGGATAATCGAATCTGCTACGCCCATCTGACGCGTCGAACAGGTCACATGCACTGCCACGCAGGTGTCCAGCGGAGTGATGTCCAATTCACTCATCACGAACTTATCGATAAACTCCGCAGGTTCGTACAATTTCATATGCTGCATGGTATGGCGCATGCGGTGCAAGCATGGACTCTGGTCGCATAATATTGGCCAACGGCCATTATCACTGGCCTTGAGCAATGCTAACTCCAATTCGGCGGCTTTGCGCGCTGCCTCGTCTGGCATACCCTTGCTCTCCCAGATGGTACCACAGCAGAGGTTCTCCATGTTCTTAGGGAAGATCACTTCGAATCCTGCTTTGTTCAGTAGCTCCGTCATATCGTTGATCAGCGGTTTCTTGCCCGAGCCTAAGCGTTGGTTCAAGCACGATGGGAAATACACCACGCGCTTGTCCTGCAATCCCTTTAGTCCGTTCACTGCTCCATACTCTATGGCTGTCTTCTTCTCTTTCTTTCTCACTGGTCTAGGCAAGGATGGAGTCCACAATGGTACCATTCCGCCTGAGCCATAGTGCATTGCCTTTCCGAGTAGCCTAGTCGCCTTATCGCCTAGTACGCTATGTGCCACATTTGCTACTTCTAGGATGCCTGTCAGTGCGGTGCCTATACCCGCTAAGTTTTGTCCTGCCCAATATCCCAATGCTTTGCCGCCCTTGCTCATGTCGTGTTCACGCACCAGGTGGATATACTCGCCCACATTGATCTTGATCGGACACGAAGTAGAGCATAGCCCGTCACCCGCACACAGGTCTCGACCTATGTATCGGAAATCCTTCTCCAGAGTCTTTAGCAGTTTCTTCGCCTTTTTCGCCTCCTGGCCTCCTCGTCTTATCGCCTCTCTCAGACGCGCCATCTCGCGTTGTACGATGATACGCTGACGGCTAGACAATGCAAAGCCGCAAGCCACGCAGTTCACCTCACAGAAACCGCACTCTATGCAGCGGTCAATCATCTCATGTACCTCAGGGAGTGGCTTGATGTTTTCGATATAGGAATGTTCGTTTTCGTTGAAGATGACGCCTGGGTTCATGATGTTCTCAGGGTCGAATAGGCGTTTCACCTCGCACATGAGTTCGTATGCCTCTTTTCCCCACTCGCGACGAACGAATGGTGCCATATTCCTACCCGTACCATGCTCGGCCTTCAGGCTGCCGTGGTATTTGTCTACCACTAGGTCCACTACCGCACGCATCATGCCGTCGTACTGCTTGATGGCTGATGGCGAATCGAATCGTTGGTTGAGGATAAAATGGTAGTTGCCCTCAAGGGCGTGACCATAGATCACAGCTTCGGGGTAGTTGTGGTCAAGGAATAGTTGTTGCAAGTCCAGGGTAGCTTCTGCTAGATGCTCAACAGGGAAGGCGATGTCCTCAATCAGACAGGTGGTACCTATCTCGCGTGTGCCACCTACGGCGGGGAAGATGCCGCTGCGCATAGCCCAATATTTGCCTGTCACAACAGGGTCGGAGGTAAAGGCTGCTGGCTCGCACAATTCGTAGCGGGTTAATAATTTTTGCAGTTGCTTATTCTTATCGGCCAAATCCTTCTCGGTCATGGCGTCGGTACGAACGAGCACTGCACCCGCATCCTCGGGCAGTCCCTGGAGTTCGGGGAAGTCTTTCTCCACCGTGCGCATGGCTTGGCGGTCGAAGAACTCAGCAGCTGACAGCAAGCCCGTCTGCTTCATCTCTATGATGGCTTGGCACGCAGTCTTTGTGGTAGGGAAGAGTAGCAAGGCCGACGCACTATATGGTTGTATAAGCCCAGTGGTCATCGTCACTTCTGATAGGAAAGCCAATGTACCCTCGCTACCCACCATCAGATGGGCAATGATGTCAAACGGATCGGTCATCTCCACGAATGGCAGGATGGTCAATCCCGTCACATTCTTGATGGAGTATTTCTTGCGAATCAACTCGCAGAGGGCTTTGTTCTTTTGGGTCTGAATACGCAGGTCATCAATCTTGCGGATGAATGGTGCGTGCGACATCAAGAAGGCAGAGCGACTCTCCTGATCGCCTGTGTCTAGTATCGTACCATCGGCTAGGATGATACGCGCGGATTTCAGCACTCGATAGCTGTTGGCGTGTGTGCCACAGCACATACCGGATGCGTTGTTCATCACGATACCGCCCACCATCGCCGACTTCAGACTCGCGGGATCGGGTGTGAAATACCGTCCATAGGGTTTGAGTATCTCATTCACGCGTTGGCCCACGATGCCGGGTTGTAGTGTGATGCTGTTGCCTCCGTCGTGCACGGTGTACTTCTCCCATTTCTTGCCACAAACCACTAGCAGGCTGTCGCTGATGGCTTGTCCGCTGAGGCTAGTACCTGCTGCACGGAAAGTGATATGTTTGCCTTCTTTGTGTGCGCGTGCTAGGATGGCTTGCACCTCTTTTTCGGTCGATGGGTGCAATACCTCTTCGGGAATCATGCGGTAGAATCCCGCATCTGTTCCCCACGCTAATCGTTCGATGTATTTTTTCATTGTTTACCGTGTTAAAGTCCTTAAGGTCCTTAGGGTCCTTAAAGTCCTTATTTGTACAAATAATATTTGCTACTCTCCTGGCGATACGCTTCCACATCCTTGTCCCAGTATGCTTTGGCGTCTTCCCAACGGTAGCGTTTGCCAAATAGTTCTTTGATCTGATCTGTACCGCATACTTTGTTGAACATGCCGAAGCGTTTCTGATCGCAGTGTGTGAACCAGTCATGTTCTGGCCACAGGTGCATCATCTCTTGTACGACATAGAATTGTATCTCGCTGAGTGCCGCTTTCTGGTAGTCCACTATGTGCACTTGCACGCCCTGTATGTTTTCGCCTTTGAAGACGCTGTAGTAGGGTTTGTAGTGTAGTGGACGGAATATTACGCCTGGCAACTCTAGTGCGTTGAGCGCAGTAGCCAGACTGTCGGCGTTGACCCATGGTGCACCCATCACCTCGAATGGCATGGTGTAGCCTACGCCGATGTTGATATAGTAGAACTCGCCAAAGATGCCGGTCACGGGGTAGTATATAGCTGTTCGTCCGTGTGGTACATGTGGTGAAGCCACTATCCACTCCAGTCCGGTCTCGTCCCAGGTCATGTCGCGTGTCCATCCCTGCATCTCCACTACGGTCAGTTTGCAAGGGTTCTCAGCTTTGGCGTTGAGGTATAGTGCTAGTTCGCCTGGAGTTTGGCCGTAAAGGTATGGTATAGCAAATCGGCTCACGAAGGATACAAATCCCTCTTCTACTAGGCAACCTTCGATTTTCTCTCCGCCTAGTGGGTTAGGGCGGTCGAGTACGACGAGCTCTTTGCCGTAGGTCTGGCATGCCTCCATCAGGTTGCCCATGGTGGAGATATAGGTATAGCTGCGGCAGCCGATATCTTGGATGTCGTATACCATTACGTCGATCTCGTCCATCATCTCTTGGGTGGGTTTGCTGGTTTTTCCGTAGAGTGAGTACATCTTCAGTCCCGTCTTAGGATCCACATCGTTGTCCACATGGTCACCGGCGTAGATATTGCCTCGCACGCCATGTTCTGGGCCGTAGAGTGCGACTAGGTTGACATTCTCTGCTTGCCAGAGGATATCGATGGTGGATACGAGGTTGTGATCCACGCCAGTAGGGTTGGTGCATAGTCCTACGCGTTTGCCTTGTAGGATATCAAAGTTGCGTTCGCGCAGTACTTCGATACCAGTTTTTACTTGTGCCATGGTTGTCATAGCACTTATCAGCAGCACTGCTGCCAAGATCCATTTGTTTGTTTTCATATTTTTCATGTTTTATATTCTCGCCTTTAACCTCTAAACAGTAGCGAAGCGTCCACTAAACAATAGCGGCTTTGCCGCGTCCTAATCTAGCATTTGTCCGAAGTTGTTGGATAGTTGCAACATCTGGTCATACTCCTCGGGTGATAGGTCGTAGAAGTAGTAGTTGCGTGGGTCAACGGGTTTGCCGTTGAGTCGTACTTCGTAGTGCAAGTGTGGGCCGGTAGATTTGCCGGTATTGCCCACGAGTGCGATGATGTCGGAGCGTCGTACTTTTTGTCCTTTGCGCACCAAAGACTTATACAAGTGTGCATACAGTGTCTCGTAGCCGAAGCCGTGGTCTAGTATGACGGTGTTGCCGTAGCCTTGTTTCCATCCAGAGAATTTCACTTTGGCATTACCGGTAGCATAGATTTCGGTGCCGATAGGAGCAGAGAAGTCCATGCCTTGGTGGAACTTACGCACATGATATACAGGGTCGATACGCATGCCATAGCCGGATGCCACGCGTTTGAGGTCTTTGTTCATGACGGGTTGGATAGCGGGTATGTTCTCCATGCGTATTTCTTGGTTTTTGGCCATCTCCAGCACTTCGTCGTAGGATTTGGCTTGTGTATAGAGCTCTTTGGCTAGCATGTCCACTTTTTGTGCGAGTTCGGCTGCCAGTTGATTGTCGGTCATCTTGGCGATGCTGTCGTAGTAGTCAATCTTGTGTTGTGTACCCTGACGAATGCTGAGTGGGATAGGTTCGGCACCGAAGAGCACGCGATAGAGGTTGTCGTCGCGTTGTTGTAGGTCGGTCATCACGATTTGCATTTGGTCCACCTGTTGGTTGAGGATCTCCAGTTGCGATTGCATGGATTCCTTCTCACGCAGTAGTTGTTTTTCGCGTGGAGATGGGAAGAATGTCAGGAAGAGGAATAGGAACAACACTCCCAGTATGATTCCCGCTAGGATGTAAATACCTGTTTGGCGCAACCAATAGCCCAAACCTTGTTTTACTTGCTCCATGGCAAGTGTCTCAGGATTGATTTTGTATGTATTTTTTCCTTTCATATGTTCGTTTTTTAGATTGCTTGGCTGTTAGGGGTGTCTATTTTTTCTTCCAAAAGAAGAAGTAGCTTTTTTGTTTGTCTTTATCTTGTTTTGTTCGTGCTACATATACTTTCTCCATTGTGTACGGATTGAGTCCCGTGTAGAACATGGTAGTGGCCAGTGTCATGGGTGTGGGTGTGAAGTCCTGCACTTGCTCGGGTCGGTAGTTGAGGCGTTTGCATTTCTCTGCTAGGTCTTGCATGTCTTGGTTGCGGCACCCTGGGTGAGACGAGATGAAGTAGGGTATGAGTTGCTGTCGCAGTCCTGCTTCGCGGTTGATTTTCTCGAAGAAGCGATGGAATTTCTCATACTCCTCCCATGCAGGTTTACGCATGAGTTTGAGCACATCGCTGCTGGTGTGTTCGGGTGCTACTTTGAGTCGTCCCGAGACATGGTTGGTGATGAGTTGTTTGCCGTATTCATCGTTCATGAGGTCGTAGCGTATGCCACTGCCCACGAAGGCTTTTTTGATGTATGGTAGTTGGTTGACCTGCTTGTAGATGTGTAAGAGCGGTGCAAAATCTTGGTTAAGGTTTTTGCATATGGTGGGGTACAGGCAGCTGGGTCTAGCACATTTCTCGCATAGGGTCATGTCCTTGCCATGCATGCCGTACATATTGGCGGATGGTCCGCCTAGGTCGCTGAGGTAGCCCTTCCAGTCGGGTAGGTCTTTGAGCAGGTTGATTTGTCGTAGTATGCTATGCTCGGAACGGGATGTGATCTGCTTGCCTTGGTGTGCGCTGATGGTGCAGAAGCTGCATGCGCCGAAGCAACCACGGTGCATACATACGGAGAAGCGTATCATCTCGTAGGCGGGTATGTGTTTGCCTTTGTATTTAGGATGTGGATGATATTGGAATGGCAGGTCGTATATCGCGTCCAGCTCCTCGGTGGTCATGGTGGGGTATGGCGGATTGACTACCACATATTGGTTGCCTACGGGCTGTATGATCGTGGCGGCGTTGATCTTGTTGCTCTCTGTCTCGATGAGTCGGAAGTTCTCGGCGTGTACGCGCTTGCTCTTGAGGGCCTCTTCGTGGCTGTGGAGGGTGATTATCTCGCCTTTCGCCTCTAAACTGTAGCCCGCAGGGCGTCCTCTAAACTGTAGCGAAGCGTCCTCTATATACGCAATCTGTGGGATATCCTCTAAACTCTCGCCTTTCGCCTCTAAACAACGGGCGACAGCCACGATCTGCTTCTCTCCCATGCCATAGACGAGGATGTCGGCATGGCTATCGACGAGGATGCTAGGTTTGAGTTGGTCTGACCAGTAGTCGTAGTGTGTGAGTCGTCTCATGCTAGCTTCTACGCCGCCGATGACGATGGGAATATTGGGGTATAGTTGTCGTAGGATATTGCTATAGGTGATGGTGCAGTAGTCTGGGCGCATGCCAGCTTTGCCGTCGGGTGTGTAGGCGTCGTCGGATCGTAGTCGTTTGGCGGCGGTGTAGTGGTTGACCATGCTGTCCATGCTGCCGGCAGTGATGGCGAAGAAGAGTCGTGGTCGTCCGAGCTTGGTGAAGTCACGATGGTCGCCTCTCCAGTCGGGTTGGGGTACGATAGCCACTTTGTAGCCAGCATGCTCTAGCACTCGGCCGATAACCGCAGCACCGAAGGCGGGGTGGTCGATGTATGCATCACCGGAGAAGATGATTACATCCACTTCGTCCCATCCTCGGAGTTGTAGTTCCTTTTTGGTGGTGGGTAGATATGCTTTGAGATCGTTGCTTGCTACCATGAAAATTATTTACTTTGTAAATATCGGCGGCAAAGGTACAAAAAAATACGCACATACGCAAGCGCGCGAGGAGATTTTGTCGAAAAAGATAGATTTCATCTATCATATAATCACACTACCGCTCCCCAGGAGCTTGCTCATGCGTGAGCAGGTGGGTGTGATTATAAGGAAGGCAAGCCGTTATTTTCGACAAAATATGTGAGTAAAGCTGTAGTATGGGCTGTTCGTGAGTCTATTCAAAGTTAGGATTTGTTGACTAGTGATTACGGGTTCTTGACGGGTTCTTGACGGGTTTATAAGAAGACATCTCCATACCATCTATAACACATCCATATCCCATCATTATCTTATACTATCTATTTTGTAGAGTCATCTTCAATTAGAGTAAAACTATATCAGGAATTTCGGGAATTTTAAGAATTTCGGGAATTTGAAAGTTCCTTAAATTCCTTAAATTCCTGAACTTCCTTGTCTATGTTATTTTAGTTTGTTTCCTGGAAATAATCTGCATAACCGATTTTATTTCATTCGATTATGCGGATTCTTCTTATCATATGATAACCTTGTTTCCTCCATCCTACGGACTTCCTACTGACACATTATCTGACATTCTAAAAAGTCCGTAGAAATTCATTTTACAATCCTTTCTCCCTGAAAATCAAGGACCATTTTTGTTTACGCAGTATGGCGGTTTTGTCGTTATTGTCGTTTTCAAACCGTCAAAAACGACACTTCCGACACATGTCGTTTTTGTACCGAAAGTACTTCCTTTTTTTACCAGAAAGTATCTTATTTGATTTCCTCTACCAGCCATTTCGCCCTTTGACTATGTCGGCTATTGCTTTTAGCGATGTTATTCAATAGTTTCATCGCTTTAGTACGATGATTTTGTCCCAAGTGGCAAAGCGCGTTAAGATAAGCAATGTCTTCCATCGTATTCTGATGGTACTTATCGTTAGTGTTTAGAGTTTCTTTTGCATCCTCTAATATAGATTGGGCAATGGCGTAATTGCCAATCAATATTTGCCAAGTCGCTTCGTGCATGGGGTTCTCATGACCGAGAATCTCTTGCTCGTAGTAGTTATTGGCAATATCTTTTATCGAAGGTTCTACCATAGCCATTAATTCTTCTATTGTGTGTTGATATACAACAGATTGTTTTTGCTGTGGTTTGAGGAAGTAATGCGCATATTGCTGATATCCCCAACGAGTTAATTGTTGATATGTCGTTTGCCATGTTGAAACAGGTACTATTATCACCAATATCGCTGCTACAGCAGCCACTGCTGACACTGCATACACCCTTCTGCGGATCTTCTGCCAAGAAGTAATCTTTGGCTCACTCGCCTCTTCTCCTCCTCGCCTCTCGCCTTTAGCGTCAATGTCCCATTGACGCATTGCCTCTTTTAGACCGCGTGCACGGAAAGCGTTCTCAATGTTGCGTTCAAGTTCTTTATCATCAATATTCATAGCCGTATTCGATTAGTTTTTGTTTGATAAAAACGATTACTTTCTTCATACATTTCGACTTCTGGGTCTTTGCACTATCCGCACTGCTATAACCCAATTCTTGAGCTAGATTATTCATAGATTTGTTCTCCCATAAATACCCTAGCAGTAGCGGTGCACAAGGTGGACCTACTTGCTCCACGAGTTGACGGATAATGCGTTCATGCTCTTCTCTTTCTATATGTGTAGAGAGATCAAAATAGTTATCC
Source organism: Paludibacteraceae bacterium (assembly GCA_045532735.1). Taxonomy (GTDB): domain Bacteria; phylum Bacteroidota; class Bacteroidia; order Bacteroidales; family Paludibacteraceae; genus Colicola. Next base: position 25,592 of record JAZSGL010000058.1, read on the forward strand.
TCTTGAATAGGGACTTTCTCATTGGGTTGTTCATCCGGCAGATTCTCTGGCGTATCTACATCTTGCGACTCCACATGCCGATGGATTATTTGATGCGTTTCGTTGTCTTCTTGCTGGTCATTGGTTTCATCGAATGACTGAACAAAGGAAATTGGCAGTTCACACCGCTTGTTGATAATCTCCATTGCCACAAAGTAGCCAATCTCTTTCAAATATGCCAAAAGCGACTTTTGAATATTATCCGCTGTCAGACGCTCAGTCAGTATATGTTGTTGCAAACGAATAAACGCTTCTTGGTAGGCGTCATCTACGTAATTAAGGTCAAGATGCGTTCGATAGCAGACTGATTGTTCAAATGGTACTCGCCAGGCGTAATACGCCTCGCGAATGCCATGTTGATTATTATCCAGAAACGACTGTATGATTTCTTTGTCGGTCATATTCTTCTTGTTTATCTCCTATATCCTCTCTCCCATTGCGCTTGCTACCTGATGGTTATACCACCACAAAAAATCTTCGTACTGTTTATCGGTTACAATGTCCAAAGCGTGAAACACTTCCGCGACTTTTTCTCCCAATTGTAGTATAGTATCATAACTTATAGGCAAGGTCACTGCGGCTCTGTCGTTGTTGGCATAGACGATACATTTTACATGGCGGTCATCTACTTCTTTCACAATAGCTTTGGTTGGTTTCACCACTTTGTTTTTTCCGTCAATCGTTAGTGTCACACTTGGAATGTTGCTGGGTAGAGCTGCTACCATTTGACGGTTGTCTGCAAATCCGATTGCGCTCATTAGGCAGAGTGCGAGAGCCATCATTGTTTTTCTCATATCACACAGTGTCTTATACTGAAATAGGTTTACTCATAAAATGAACAAAAAGTATCAATTATTAAGATTCAAGTTTTATGAAGCGAACAGTAAATTATTACTCTCAGTCATTCAAACAACAAGTTGTTGAAGACTATTTTGCATCAGGTATGAGTCAAGGTGAATGTGCAAAGAAATGGAAAATTCACCAAACGACCCTCTCAGATTGGCTTATATCTTGCTCAAATGGAAAAAAAGGCGTACCTTTGCGCAGAAAATCAATTCACATGGATGCAAAAGATCAAGCTCTGGAGAATCTTCGTTTAGAGAACGAGCGTCTCTTACGCGAGGTGGAGTATCATAAACTCCGCGCTGCTGGTTATGAGCGTCTTCTTGAGATTGTTA
>JAZSGL010000081.1:0-2096 GCA_045532735.1 Paludibacteraceae bacterium
ACCACCGATAGTGGCCATGATTTGGCACTGTCCTTGGTTGTCCAAGCTGGTGTCCCACACATCCTCACCAAAAGTAATGGTGCGGACAGGAGTTTGATAAGCAAAGTACACAGTAGTGTATTCGAAATCGGGGAATTCCCAATCTTGGTTTTCACACGAGGTGAATACACAACCAGTGATTGCTAACAATATAAACAGTATCTTTTTCATTGTCTTATCTATTTAAGATTAATTCTTATTTCCAACCATCGTTTTGAGCAAGTTCGCTGAACTTGATTACTTCAGTATATGGAATAGGACCATAAACTTGGAATGAGCTATAACGACGTGGGTCAACTACGATATATTCGTAAGTACCATTTGAGATACGTACACCCTTAGCATCTTCGTCAAGCTTCAAATTCCAACGACGCATATCCCAGAAACGGTGTCCTTCGAATGAAAGTTCGATACGACGTTCGTTGCGAATCAGTTCACGCATCTTGTCCTTGCTTGCAGCACACTCTTCCAAGTAAGCATCACTACCTTGTACGCCTGTAATACCAGCACGTGCACGGATAGCCTTGATTACATCGTATGCAGAATAGCCATGAGTACCTGTACCCTTAGGACCCCAAGCTTCATTAGCTGCTTCAGCGTATGCCAAGAACATTTCAGTGTAACGAATGAAAGCAGTGAAATGCCATGCGTTGTTAGCGCTACCATCTGTTTGGATAGATACATTCTCGTTCATGTGCTTGCGCAAGTAGTAACCGGTACGAGTAGCACGGTAGTTAGGATCTTGGTTCAAACCAGCAATGTTTGTAGGATTATCTACACTGGTATCAACTGCCTTACCTGCTACATTAGAACCATTAAGTACAACATAGTTGTTCAAACGTGGGTCGCGACCTGCATAAGGATTGGCTGGGTCATAACCACTATTTGGGTCAGTGATAGGCAAACCATTAGCCATTGGGAATGCATCCACAAAGTTTTGAGTTGGGTTTACACGACCATTACCATTGTGGCTTGCACCTGGAGGATAGCTTGACTTTTCACGGTCAGAGTTTTCACCCTTGTTACCACGCCAAAGGATTTCGGCTTGGTTACCACCAGTCAATTTACTGATATCACTATTTTGTGCATACCAAATATGGCCCTTAGGATCCATACCGGCGATAGGGTTAGTACCCAAAGCAGCCAATACGTCAGCAGCTGCATCAGCAGCTTCTGCCCATGTTACACCACTTGCTTCGAAAGCAGGACTGGCAGCCAACAAAGCAGCTTGAGCCTTGATAGCCTTTGCCACGCGAGCATTCATACGGTTTACAATGTGAGCACCCCATACGCGGTTGTATTCACCCACTTCAACACCCTTAGCAGCCCACTTAGCAGGAATCAGGTGTGCTTCAGTATCTAACAAATCAAAAGCCTCTTCTGTCAACAATTCGATAGCCTTGTTGGCATCTTCAATCAATTGCTTGTAGCAGTCAGCAAAAGTGTTACGAGGCAAGTTGAAATTTGATTCCGGAGTTTCTGGTTCCAATACGATGGGCACACCTAGCAATTGGCCGTTTGACATACCTGCATGGTTCTTCAATAAGTGCAACATAAAGAGCGCACGCAAACCATAAACTTCACCAGAGAAACGTGCAACGAACATCTCTTGTGTAGATGGGATACTTGCCCAAGGTGATTGAGGAATCAACTCGAGCGCAGAGTTCAAATATACGATAGAACCGCGAAGGTCGCGCCAACGATCCATTGGATTGTTACTTGCACTCCAAGAACCGGTAGCCATAGAACGGTAAGTATTACCGGGTTCGTTTGACACAGCATCATCGGTAGCCATTTCGTTGAATGACAACTCATCCAACGGATTGCTGATGTAAGCATGAGCAATATAAGACTCTACCCATGAAGGATACATCACGAAGTCTTCAACTCCGTCTTTGATGTTCTCAATAGCCGGCTCGAACGCGTCATCACAGCTGACGAATGTAGCCATAGCAGGCATCATCAGTGCGAGGGTTGCTATTTTAAATATCTTTTTCATATTCTTTCAGTTTAACTAGTTAATCGGTTAGAATGTAGCTTTCACACCGAGGTTATAG
>JAZSGL010000016.1:0-51716 GCA_045532735.1 Paludibacteraceae bacterium
GTTTACTGTGTGGACTACCAGGGTATCTAATCCTGTTCGATACCCACACTTTCGAGCATCAGTGTCAGTTGCACCCCAGAAGGCTGCCTTCGCAATCGGAGTTCTTCATGATATCTAAACATTTCACCGCTACACCATGAATTCCACCTTCCTCTTGTGCACTCAAGCCTGACAGTTCCAACTGCACGGCTGCCGTTGAGCGGCAGTATTTCACAGCTGGCTTAACAGGCCACCTACGCTCCCTTTAAACCCAATAAATCCGGATAACGCTCGCATCCTCCGTATTACCGCGGCTGCTGGCACGGAGTTAGCCGATGCTTATTCGTACGGTACACGCAGACACCTACACGTAGGTGCGGTTGTTCCCGTAAAAAAGAAGTTTACAACCCATAGGGCAGTCTTCCTTCACGCTACTTGGCTGGTTCAGGCTTGCGCCCATTGACCAATATTCCTCACTGCTGCCTCCCGTAGGAGTTTGGACCGTGTCTCAGTTCCAATGTGGGGGACCTTCCTCTCAGAACCCCTACTGATCGTCGGCTTGGTGAGCCGTTACCTCACCAACTACCTAATCAGAAGCGTGCTCACCCATAATCCTTACGTTTCAAACAAAGGAGATGCCTCCCCTGCTCACATGGAGCATTAATCCAACTTTCGCTGGGCTATTCCCCGATTATGGACAGATTGCACACCTGTTACGCACCCGTGCGCCGGTCGCCACCAAAGTAAGCAAGCTTACTTCGTGCTGCCCCTCGACTTGCATGTGTTAGGCCTGTCGCTAGCGTTCATCCTGAGCCAGGATCAAACTCTTCGTTGTAAAATAATTTGTTTGTTTAGCTCAGAATAACCTAATCTATTGTGTACTTATTAACGGGAACCGTATAATAAAAATCGTATTACACGTTTTCAGTTTCCCAATTGAGTAGTCTCCTACTCTCTTGTACTACATCATTGATTAATCAAACTTTCAAAGATCACTATTTTTTCGCTTGAATTTTCGTTCGTTGCGAAATCGGCTGCAAAGGTACTGCTTTTTTTTGGACCGACCAAATTTTTAAGCAACTTTTTTTTGCATTTTTGTCATTTTCCTTGTAAGTGGCTGATTTTCAGCATTACCATTTTCAATAACTTTCGCCGTGCATTCTCGCTCACTTGCGTTCATTGCGAAATCGGCTGCAAAGGTACTGCTTTTTTACGAACTGACCAAATTTTTGAGCAAGTTTTTTTAACTTTTTGATCATTTTTCTCGTAAGTTACTGATTCTCAGCATTACATTTCATTACTTATTTCGCTTGATCTAATCGCTCACTTGCGTTAGGCGCGAAACCGGGTGCAAAGGTACTGCTTTTTGCCGAATTGACCAAATTTATTGAGATAAATTTAGCTAATTTGGCAATTTTGTCAAGTTTACTTAGCAAAGCCACTTCATATAATATATTATTTATATATAAGGTACGCGCACGCGCGCATGTGAGCTATATTCGCTGAAGTTATTTGAACCAATGAAATCTCTCAGGTATTTTTCTTCCTCGTGGAGTGAATCGTCTTTGTGTAGGAGTAGGCAGTACTAGCTCATATCCTACCCAGTAACATTCTGCCATCATAACGCCATCTGCTTCAAAAAAAGAATCACTGCCTTCTGATAGTAATAGACCTGCATACATAAATTTGTTTTGTATGATATCAGCTGCTTCCATTTCCTCATATACTGCAAGAAATGGGCACTTGAGTTGCTCAACAAAGTCTGCACGAGATTTATCTTCACAATACGCCATTTCCTCGTTGTACTCTTCTTGTGTCATCCAGCCTGCTTGCAAAGCAAATTGGTAGATCTCGTCATCGTTGGAATAATCGAGGTAGGTAGAATCCGTATCAATGTCACCATACCACATGTATCCTCGTGCTAATTCCTCTGGATCTTCTGTAGATGCTTTGAAGGTATAATTTGTTGAGCAATAACGATATAAATTATTGCTTATTGTTTTGTAGTCTTTTATAGGGTTATTCGGAAGAATATAACAAGCAGCCAAGTCAATATGTATCTCTTCGTCGTATTTGGAATAGTCAACAACTAAGATACAAGCGTTGTCCTCTTGCAGATTGATTTTAGATGTCACATCTTCTCCGAACCACGTGCTATCGATTTGAATACCATTGGCATATACATAAGTTCCATTGAATTCATCTTCTATGGCTCTGCTCCATTCGTAGCATTTTGTAAATCCTTTTCTAGAGATAATATTTTCCATTTCTTCTATGCTCTTTCCATTGATCTTATCTCCTAATTCTGCCAAGTTAATCAATACATTTTTCTTTCCTAAAGTGGTAGGTTCGCAACTTACTAGGCTTATCATCATGGCACAAAGAGCCATGGAGGTAAAAAAGATTTTTGTTTTCATGATCGTATATGTTTATTATTGATATATGTTACAAATCTTTGACGAGGTTAGTCCGATTTCGATTATCCATTATCCGTCTTCAACTTGTTATGATGGCAGAGCATCAATGCGCCATCTTCGCGGCGGAGATGCATTCCCCCACCCTCGCAATAGCGGAAGAGTTTGCAGTTGTTGCATGGCTCTAACTTCTTCATCCACTTACGATTGCGATATGGTTCAAAGCCGTTCTCCCAGACCTCCCAGAAGTCATCCTTATATATATTGCCTTGATAGTACTTACCACGAACACTGGTGCAAGCCGAAATGCTACCGTCAATCAATATGGAAGCGACACTCACGCCCGCAGCACAATGGAACAAGTGGTCGCGCACTTCAATCTCATAATCTGGCATAAAGCCCTCGCAGGAATAGGAGATATGCAGGCCTTGTTTGCGTTTCTCTCGGATATAGTCTAGCAGCTGGCGATGTTGGTCTGGAGTGAGTAATAGTTCAGGATTATCCGCTGCACGCCCCATAGGGTCGATGGTGATCAGTCGCCAGTTGCGCACACCGATAGACCAGAGGTATTGCTGCATCTCATCTAATTGATTGATTGTGCGTTGATTAACGCAAGTAACGACATCCCATGTGAGCAATGGGGTTGCTGCTGCCAGTTTGATGGCGCGGGTGGCACCCTCAAAGGCAAGAGGGTGTTGGCGAAGCCAGTTGTGGTCAAGTTCCAAGCCATCAAAACTAATGGCAATAGAGCGCAAACCCGCAGCCATAAGCTCCTTAAAGCGTTTTTCGGTGAGTGCCAATCCGTTGGTGACCATGCCCCAAGGATAGCCGCGTTGCTTGAGCGCTGCGCCCACCTCGGCGAGATCCTTGCGCATCAGCGGTTCGCCACCTGATATGATTATCATCACCTTATGCGGATCGACATGAGGAGTGACGGACTGGTCAATCACACGCAGGAAGTCTTCGGCAGGCATGTCGGGTGTTACTTCGCTACTGCTGCAATCACTACCACAGTGAAGACAATGGACATTGCAACGGAGTGTGGACTCCCAAAAGAGTTGTTGCAGTGGGTGCAACTGCTGGAGGTTCTTGCGGCGAAGCCGCTCAAGCTCAAATATGATGCGTTTGCGGAGGTTCATAAGGATTTTTTAATTAACGACAACTTAAACAACATTCTTATCTCACATTCGTTCGAACTATTATTTCCGCTCGAATCGTACGGCGAAGCGATCGTTCGACCAAAGGGAGATAAGAACTTCCTCGAGCGGCAAGGAAATTTTATTTCTTTTTGAGTTGGAGTTTGACATCTATGATACTAAAATTGAATGCCACAATCGTATTCATAGAGTATATTAGCATCAAGTTCCTCAACATATACTCTATCATTTTCAAATGTCACAGCATAGTGCTCGCGAACCAATCCTTCAAACTCAGACCAATAACATGCACTTATGAGAAATTTATCTCCCTCTTGGGTAATCTGAGGTGCAACCTGATGCTTACCAGCAATAAAATGTTCACGCAAAATGTCGTAATTTTTCGAAGATTGCGAATAGATATAGTCACGATATGAGTAATTAGCATGCCATTGAAGAGGCAAATAATGCCACATCTGAGACAAAAGATATGCTTGCCATGCCCCCATCTGCGAGTTCTCTACCTGCAAATAGTTCCAAAAATCATCTTCGAAATTAGTTGAGAGCCATTCACCTTGCTCATTATAAATCACAATAGGACTGGTATCTGCGAACATATCAAAAGTATCCTTATCATAGTAGGGAACAATCTTCATTGAATAATTGTCCTTCACTACAATTTTGTCCAGCAGAGTTAGTACGTCGTTGTAGTTCTCGCCTTCTACCAATTGGGCGATTTGAATCGCCAATTCTATTTCATCTTCATATGGTTCAGTAGGCGTGTTAGACGAGCACCCTATCATTCCTAAACATAGAAGTAAATAAAAAAAGTATCTTTTCATGTGCTTTGGTAGTTTATTTTTTCTTGAGTTGGAGTTTGACATCTACGGAATATTCTGTGGACCATTCTGAGTACGTTTCTTTTTTCATCTCCGTGAAAGGAATCTGCACTTTCTCCGAAGCATAGACTTCTGAGGTATCATTTACTTCTATGAGTAGCGTGTCATTGCCTTCTTGTGGGAAGCCATATGCTCGTTCAAACTCACCCGATGCATTGGTATAGACTGTATCCTTAATGCTAATACGTGAGGTATTGATAACCACTTGCATAGACTCCAGTGGCTCACCTGCTTCGTTGGTTACTTCGCCATCAATATCTATTGTATTTTCTGGCACTGCTGGACCGTACATGACAGGGCCATACATATTTGGGAATACACACGAAATGCCCAAGAATCCCATCATAGTAGTCAGCAGACTACTTACCAATAAATGGTATTTGTTTTTTATCTTTTTCATAACTATTTCTTCTTGAGTTGTTTTTCTATAGATGCATAATAATGTATGTACCATGGATTATATTCCACATGCATATCTACAAAAGCAATTTTGGTAGTGTCATAATAGTTATGGAATGGTTCTAGCACTATGACACTAAGAGTATCGCTAGCTTGAACTTTATCAATAGCAATAAAGTTATTATGAAAATACCCATCTCTATTCGTATATAAGGTATCTAATACAGTACTTGATTGGTCTTGTAGAACTACTTGCGCCTCCCGCAAATTACGACCATAACTATCCAATAGTAAACCTGATACCGTCAAATACACTGTAGGTTCTTCTGGCACATCGGTATGAATCATAATGAGTGTATCAAGTCCTTCGTATAAATGCAAGGGAAAAGTTAACTCGTATTCTGGAAGAAAGATACTAGTATAGTTCAAATGGGGTGCACATACTCTAGTTGTAATCGTTGTACCACATATACATGGCATAATAATTCCTATGGGTTTTCTTATTTTCTCCGATAGTTCTATCACATTATCACGCAACACCACACACCCTTGTACGCTATAAGCACAAGGCACGGAAAAATGATGCATAAACTGCAATGTATCTTCCGTTGGTACTGTAATGCGCAAAAAGTCAGAGTATTGATACGCTTCATAATACATTGGGGCAGGATCTTGTGCTGGTAGATTTCTTGCATCTCCTAATACTGATACCGGCATAGGAATAAACTGCTCCAACCAATCTAATAATGGATCACATTCAACTGATTGGAAGGTTTGCTCGCCACCATTTCTGTTTTCGCAACTCACGAACAAAAGCAGTCCAAGAATTGCTATAAATGATAATCGTTTCATATCTGTAACTTTTTTAGAAAGCACACACCAGTCCTATGCCGTTATTATTTGTTTGTAGACGCAACTCGGGTTGAAAACTTGCCTGAGACAATGAGATATTGTAGGCATCAAAACTCTTACGCATTTTGGATTTGCCCACACATATCAAAGGAATGGCAGGAACCTCAAACACAAGTCCTCCTACAACCATTGCTCCCGAAAATAAAAATGCAAAGGCAACTCCACAACCACATTCACCTTCATGACTATGCAATTGGCGATCTATATATACCGCCGTGATCAAACCCACGGCAGCAGCATCAAAGCCTAAACCTATGCCCATCAAACTCCAGCCAGCATCATACATTTGCTTTCCGCTACGGAATTGCTTGTAGATGTCTTGGTCGGCATTGAACTTAATATAGGCTTGTACATCTCTTCGTGAGATTTTCTCGCCATCACAATAAAATTTGTTACCCTGACGTGATAAGACTGATGCAGTCACACTAGGATAAATCATGTCTTCTGCCAACACATTGCACGCAAGCAGCATGAGCATAAATAGTCCAAAAATCTTCTTCATGATGACTGTATTTTTAGTTTTATTTCTTTTTGAGTTGAAAGTCGACATCCAAATGGTAGTACTCCTCTATAATCCACCCGTCTGCCTCTTCAAATTTGACAAGTTCTGCTTGTTCTTCATCCACCAATACCGTATCTGAGGCATATACATTAGTTGTATCATTGGCCGTAAAAACTACATCTTGACCGAACAACTCGTACATCCCATATCGCACATGATACTTACCTTCCTCATTCGTATAGAGCGTATCATAATGATCGCAATTCAAACATCCATGATTTGTCTTAATTACCACTTGTATTGATTCCAAAGGCTCGCCATCATCATCCAAAACATCTCCATCAACATCAACATACCCCCTATAGTCATATGGTGCGACACCATAGCAAGCTGTTACAGCAAACATTATACCTGACAAAGTGAACAAACGAAGCAACTTCTCAAGAAGGCCATTGTACTTTTGGCGAAGAGCCTTGATTTTCATAACATTTAACGTTTTAAAAGGCTAAAGGGTTATTTACAATTCTTTACTAAGCGAACGCTGCGCGCATCTTTATGCATTTCATTGATGATACCAGTTGCTACACTAATTCCTCCTAACTCGTAGGAACATGCAGTAAGATTACTCCCCCTAGTGGAAGACCAATAACATCCCGCCCCATGTGGATTATAAACATTCTTGCCTACGCGTATGCCAGCATTGGGTAAAAAGATTGCTCCTGCGTTTTCCATTTTTCGCCATTGTTCTAGTGTAAATGTCTGATTCATAGCAAAATAACTGTCGTCTGGATAATTATAATGTTCCTCATAAAGACCCGGCTTGAAATCTATTCCATCAGGACATTCCCAACCGTCAGGGAGTAATATAGTGCCATTTACTCCATTTACTTGAGCTATACCCATAAGTTCGGAATAGTGCGGACGTTGTTCTATGAGATAGTACCACTCATTTATACTCATTGTTCGCCAAGTATTGGGTGCGTCGTTACCAATCGTATTGATACCCCAATCTACGAAATTACCTGTGTAATCATTCCAATCGGAGGAGGTACTCACTCCCCATTTCGTCGCTTCGTGTCCATCGGTGCTCCAGCCAAAGAGATCAATCCATCCGTCGTAAGTGGTTGATATATTTTCATTTGCACCACCAATAATATTCCACTGGCTTTCTGCAAAACGCCATTCATTGTTCTTTGGATGGTATTGTAAGTTACCCATAGAGAAGACAACCTGCTCTGTCTTGCTTACAGAAAATGCCTTTTTGTTGCGTTTTGGCGTAGATCGATCAACTTGTATGGTTATTTGTTGTATATCTTTTTTAGGAATATCGAACACTGCATATGGGAATACATATCCGCTCATGAAGTTAATGGATATCATATCAATCGTCGCCTGAAAAGTTGCCTTTCCATCGGCTTGCAAGTACAATTCTGCCTTTGAAAAAGTATTACCAGATGAGCCTGTTCTAACAATACCATATACGATGCAATGTTTCTTGAAGTCGATGCTCTTAAGGTCTCCGATAAACACTCCGGGTCCTACCAAATCATATAACTCAGCCCTAGAACCAATTACATTAACTGTATTTTCCCCATTTAGCTTTGTTGCATAATTATGTAAGAAATGATTCCTCTCTGTAAATATCGCATCTAGTTGAGACTGCTCTATATCAGTCAAAGAAACTTTGTCTATAAAGCCTACTTTGGAATTTGTACCCGAATTAGGATCTTCACATCCCATCATTATGGCACACAATGCCATGCAGATAAAAAAGCTTTTAAATAATGCTAATTGTTTCATAATTTATTTCTTATCTCGGCTTACGCCTGCGAACGATTACTACTTATCTCGGCTTATGTCTTCGAATGATTACTTCTTTTTTAACTGGATGTCGGTATAGAGGGATAGATAGTGTTTTTGCACATTACCATTTACATTAAATCCTTTATGCTCTATTTGGTTAGTTGACACACGCACAGAATCAGAGGCATAGACACCTGTTGTATCATGTGCTACCATATCTATTGAATCAGAGAATGCTACTTGGTATTCAAGATACTGCTTTGCGAACGCTCCATCAGTATCGGTGTAAATAGTATCACAAAATCTATTATTTTCAACATCATTTCTCAGTATCACTTGTATAGACTCTAGAGGTTGATTATTTTCATCCAATACCTGTCCCTCTATATCCACATACCCCTCATAGTCATAAGGAGCGGGGCCATAACAAGCAGTTACCACAAAAGCGACACTCGATAGCGAGAAGAGACGGATAAAACGTTGCAACAGATTGTTGTACTTTTGGCGAAAGTTTGTTTTCATATGTCTACTATTTAAGGGTTTGCAAAGTTACAATATTTTTTTGAATTGTGCAAGTATTGGTATAAAAACTGAATAGATAATTAAGTATTCTAAGAGCATTTTTCACTCGGTACTCCTATAGGTATCTATCGTGTATTTACCGTATATCTATCGTATATCTATCGTATATCTACCGTATATGTACCGTAATTAATAGCGGAGGATTAGCGTATTTGAGGGACTTTAGTGAGGACCACTTGTTTCTTTTCTACATAATTGTGAGTTATTGTTCCAAGTGGTTTTTCATATACATAGTTAAAACCATCTATCACTAATGTAGGATTCCCACGGAAAGAATATGGGCACACATATGGAGTAACATATATCTCTTGACCATCTTCTGCATAATGGATTGTGGAGATATACAAAGAATCCGCAGTTGCAGTATAATGGAAAGGCAATCCAGTATCGTATTTAGTTGAAGAAATATACAATTGTCCATCTTCATCAAATGTAGCAGTCCAATGATCGCCAACGACATTCCAATGACCGATAAGCGATTGAGAGCCTTCAGGTTGCTCGCAAGCGGTAAATAAGAAGGCAGTTGCAAGTAGCAAAAAGATAATTGACTTTTTCATGATTGTACTATTTTAATAATTATACATAAATTTGTCGTTTTAGAAGCGATAGCCTATTGCTACGGAGAAGAGGCGCGAGCCATAGATAGGTCCCAAAGTGACTTCTGGCCAAAAAAGAGGGAATGTACACATACTTCCTAACTCCGCTTCAGCAAACCAATGTTCGTTACCCACATTTACTCCAAATAAAGTAGCACTAAGTGCAACGCCCTGTGTATCATGCTCAACACCCATACCCCACTCAATTGGTATTGCAGAAGTAAACTTTGAGAAGGTATATCCCACACCTAGTGAGGAATAGAGTTCTACCATTCGCTGACGGTAGTAGGAGAAACGTACTGTAGGCGTCAAAGTAAAATGAATCAACTGAATTTTTGCACGATTATCTACTGTGGTTCTATAGCCATTTACCATATGAAAACGATCAGTAGAAGCGATTATATCAGCTTCAACTCCTACCCCAACGAGAGGGGTCACTTGAAAACGATACCCCAAGACAAAATGACCAACAGAGCTTATTTTGTGAGAATCATCCAATGCCATACGGTAGTTCATCAAATATTCATGTGCTTTAGGGGCAGGCATGCCTTGCACACGATCAAGATAGCTTTCATTCTCGGAAGGAACCACATTAGCAGAAGCCAAACGTTCATTCATTTCGGACAAGCATGCATCTCCCCACCCTATACGTATAGCATGACGACCACGCGTATAGTCGGTTGATTGCGCAACTAAAGGCAGCTCAAGTAGAATAAGAGCGATAAATATGTAAGAGCGAAGTCTATTCATTGGAAGAGAGGAAATTAGGTTGAACGTAATATGTAGCTAAAGAAAAATCATCTAATAGTTTCATTGGTATTGCAGTGACAATAATAGTATCACCTACCGCATAGTTTTCGAGTAATGGGTTGTCCAAACGATAAAAGTATTTTATACCACTGTCAATCATAAAGTAATCATTGTGTATCGTACGCATGACACAATATAACTCGCCCATGAAATACTCTAACTGCAAGACACCTCTAAAAGCGTACGTCCCAGGAATATATGGCACTTCATGCATCGGGTTGTTAGGTGGAGTAATTGTATCTTTTAGGACACGGTCGCGATCTTCTGTGTTTTGGCCAAAGCTACTACCTAAAAAGTCTGAACCACTCACAAAGTCCTCTGGTGACAAGGGAGGAGAATCAAAGTGCTGATCCACAGGAGCGCATGCAATAAAAATGCAGACTACACTCATGAACCATAAAACGAATAAAATCATTCTAACCAATAGATTTTGTGACACTATTTTCATACGCAAATTATGTTTAGAATTCTGCTGCAAAGGTACTGCTTTTTTCTGACATGACCAAAAAATAAACTGATGCAGCATAGTCTTTAGGTGTTTTGTATATCATTGATTTTATGCATGTTACAATTTTGTAAAAACAAAAAACTGATGCAGGCATAAAAAATCGCTTGCAGGAGTGGAAAAAATGTAGTATCTTTGCGTCGCAATAGCGAATAAGGAAGCAAGATTCAAGATTAATTTGTTATGAAGATAAAAGTGATAATCATACTAGCACTAGTACTATGTTGCTCATGTACAAACAAGACCGCTATCGAGAATGGTGAATTGCAAGAGGCAATATCACAAGTGTGGTTGGATGCAGATGCGGCACAAAAGATGTTGGATAGGATAGACACCAACGACTTGAGTGAGTATGAGATGCAGCGATATCGTTTGGCAGAAGCACATCTGATGCTTAAGCGCGAATTGCGATTGCCTGCAGGAAGTGATATGGAGGCATTGGCGAACTACTTTGAGAGTTGTGGCGATGTGGCGAGTGCGTCCGAAGCATATTATATACAAGGTGCGTATCTCAATTGGATTGGCAAGAACACAGAAGCCATGCAATACTTAAAAAAGGCAGAGAATTATCCTGCCTTATCTATCATTCAAGGTATGACCTACTACAAGATGGGACGCATCAGCGAAAGCGAACAACTATATGACATCGCCTTGGAGAATTACCAAAAAGCACTACCCTATTTGGAAGAAGCAGGATTGCCCTTGTACTTGGCATCAGTATATCGTGAACTAGGACGAAACACGCACGAAGAGAGCAGGAATCAGTACTTTGGCAAGGCACTGGCAGCTGCTCAGTTGATAGGTGATACGATTTTGCAGATGGATATTCGCTATGCTCAATTGTCTGCAAATCAAGACAATTCGCCAGAATTGGCAAGCATATGTCAATATATGTGCCACACGGCAGGGCAGAAACGCTACGCATATGATCTGGTAAAATACTACATCCGTACCAACAAAGCAGATTCGGCACGCATATACCTTGATATTCTAGCGGCAGATACTACCGCACAGATATGGAGCGAGCAGCAATACATCCTCTGGCACAGCCAATATCTGCATCTTAAAGGAAAATATGAAGATGCATATGAGTCTTTGTATGAACTATATGACACCTATTATAGAGAATCAGAGGAGAAAGGTAGAGCAAGTGCATTTGTGGCTGCGCAACACTATGACAACGAGGTCGAAAAAGCAAAGAACTTGCAGTTGCAGTTGGACAGGCAACGACTCTATATTATATTGGGGGCAGTATTGGTTAGTGTGCTGTGTCTTGTGATACTGGCGATACTATTCATATCGCATCAACGTGCAAGACATTTGGTAGAAAAGACTAAGAACGAAGAAGAGATAGCTAATCTGCAAAACGAATTGAGGATTCGTCGCGAGTCATTAAAACGCATTATCAATCAACGTATTGAGTTGAGCAAGAACTTGCAAGAAACAATACTTAGTCGTAAAAAAGAAGAGAGTATCCCACAATGGGCAAAAGACTATATTGATCAAAATATTTTCTCCACAGAAGAACAATGGCTAGGTTTCTTAAAAGAGTTTGAGGGCGCGTATGACAATATCCTGACAAGATTGCAGAGCACTTACCCTCGATTGACATCCACAGACCTGCAAGTGATAGCCCTATATATACTAGGTATAGACAACTCAGATATCTGCCTACTGATGGGCGCTACCCAACGTACTATTTGGAGTCGAAGAATGCGCATCAAAACGCGGATAGGATTGGGCGAGAAAGAATCGCTAAATAAATGGTTAGAAGAGGAAGTAAAGAAAGCATAAGGCTTCGCAAAGGTATAGTAAGGGTATACAAATCACAGAAACAAAAAACGACCTCGTGTGAGGTCGTTTTTGTATATTTATGCTGTTTTTATTACTTAGCGTAACTTACGGCTCGAGTTTCGCGGATAACTGTGATACGGATTTGACCTGGATAAGTCATCTCGTCTTGGATACGCTTAGCGATGTCAAATGATAGAAGTTCGGTTTCCTTGTCGCTGAGTTTGTCAGCACCAACGATTACACGGAGTTCGCGACCTGCTTGGAGTGCATAGGTCTTAGTCACACCTGGATAAGACATTGCGATATTCTCTAAGTCGTTGAGACGCTTCACATATGCCTCAACAATCTCACGGCGTGCACCAGGACGAGCTCCTGAGATGGCGTCGCAAGCTTGCACTATAGGCGCCAAGATAGTTTCCATCTCCATCTCCTCGTGGTGAGCACCTACGGCATTGCAGATATCTGGTTTCTCTCCATACTTCTCGCAGAGCTTCATACCCAATTGTGCGTGTGGCATCTCCATATCCTCGTCGCTAACTTTACCGATATCATGGAGCAGACCAGCACGGCGTGCCTTCTTAACATTCAAGCCAAGCTCTGCAGCCATTGCTGCACAAAGATTTGCTGTCTCGCGTGCGTGCATAAGGAGGTTTTGACCGTAACTAGAGCGGTATTTCATCTTACCCACAAGGCGCATAAGTTCAGGATGCAAACCATGAATACCTAAATCAATGGCAGTACGCTTACCTGTTTCTAGAATTTCCTCCTCTACTTGTTTGGTCACTTTGGCAACTACCTCCTCAATACGAGCAGGGTGTATACGTCCATCTTGAACGAGTTGATGTAAGGACAAACGCGCAATTTCTCGACGCATTGGATCAAACGCAGAAAGAGTGATAGCCTCTGGAGTGTCGTCAACCACAATCTCTACACCCGTCGCAGCCTCAAGAGCACGGATGTTGCGACCTTCACGGCCGATGATACGACCTTTAACTTCGTCATTATCAATATGGAAGACTGAAACTGCATTCTCAACTGTTGCCTCAGAAGCAATGCGTTGGATAGACTGGATAATGATTTTTTTAGCCTCCTTACTTGCAGTTAATCGCGCCTCATCCATAGTATCATTGATATATGCCATGGCAGCAGTTTTAGCCTCGTCACGAAGCGCATCAATCAATTGCTTTTTGGCCTCTTCTGCAGATAGTCCAGATATTTGCTCGAGTTGTTGCTCTGCTTTTTGTTGCAAGCGCTCAATTTCTTGGGTCTTGTGCTCAATCGCCTTTTGCTGGTTATCAATTTGCTGACGCTGTGTATTCAGTTCGTTTTGAGCACGCTGTACTTCGCTTTGCTTTTGATTGAGTTGTTGCTCTCGTTGTTGTTGGCGTTGCTCTTGTTGGTGAAGTTTCTGCTCCGCTTGACGCACTTGGCTCTCATGTTCTAGTTTGAGAGCAATAAATTTCTCTTTTGCTTCAATAATCTTGTTTTTCTTGATTACTTCGGCCTCTTCTTCTGCTTTACGAAGAATACCAGATGCATGATAGCGGAAAAGTACATAACAGATACCCGCACCAAAAACCAAGGCAAGTATCGCCACTATTGCATTTATAATCATCATGTTCATAGAATTAATCTTTAAAAATTGTTATTTAATATTTTGTAAAATTATTTTATTTAGTTCTTGTATTTTCTCATCAATAGGTTGCAATCTATTAGCATGTGCATCTGCGCACAAATTCACAGCCATATCAAGAGCTACATACACCCATATTTGTTCCGCAGAACGAGTAGGCGCAATACGCTGATAATATCTATAGCGTTCATTAATCATCTCCGCAGCTTTACGATAAAGATGCTCCTTATCCGCTTGTACATTGAGCGAGATATGGTGTGCATCCAATTGCAAAGTGATATGTTGCTTGCGTGGCTCGGTCATTGTTTCAAAACTTCTAATGCCTTATCTATCTGCGAAATAAGCGATGTCAATCGTTGTTTTGCTTTTACACGCTCCTCCTCATTAGTTCCCTGCTCGATTATTAAGGCATGAGCCGTCTGGAGACGTTTGTAATCTTTTTTAAGTTGCTGTAATTCAGCATGAGATTGCAGGATTTCCTCGCGTTGACGAATATTCTCTTCCTTCAAGAGACGCATTTCCTCTAGCAACTCTTGATATTGCTCAAGGAGTTGACGAAGATTTTGTTCGAGCTGAACGAGTGAATCCATATTTGTTAGAAGCTATATCCAATACCTAAGCCAAGTGTACCCTTGAATTGTACTCGCTCAGCTGA
Organism: Paludibacteraceae bacterium; assembly: GCA_045532735.1. Taxonomy (GTDB): domain Bacteria; phylum Bacteroidota; class Bacteroidia; order Bacteroidales; family Paludibacteraceae; genus Colicola. The sequence goes on from JAZSGL010000016.1 coordinate 14,620, forward strand.
TCCTAGCGACAGACCTTCCTTATCAAACTTCTCAATCTTCACACCATTATAGTACTTAAGAGAAGTAGAGAGAGTCACATTTAAGCACTTCAGCAATTGGTAGGAGATTGAAGTATCCCAATCCACATCAAAGTTACCAAAACGTTGGTTATTATCTTGATAGCCTATCTTGGTGTAATCTGGATTATTTTTATATGATTTACCTGCAACACCCTCTGCAAAATATGCTCCAGTAGCATCTTGGTAAATCTCTGTTTTGTTCCATGCATATGGAGTATATAAACCTACTGAAGTGATTATCTTTAAGTCTTTATAGGTATAGTTGATTGCTCCTTTGAGTGAAAGACCTAACTTACCACGCAAATTGCCATCGTAACATTTCTCTACAGCACCCGTTTCTTCATTTACCTTATATTTCCAAACCGCATAGGTCTCTTTGAGAGATTTTTCAAGATCAGGCTGACCATTTACTTCACTTTTATCTGCAAATACATCGCTAACATACACAGATGTCAAACGACCAGCTACTGGGGAAATGTATACAGAAAAAATATCATTTGGTTTCCAATCAATACCGACTGCAATGTCCGTATAAGAAGGAGCTAGGAATTTGGAAATAATTGGGTCATAATCCTCAGACTGACCATATTTACGTCCAGGTGCAAATTGACTCTTGAAATCAGCAGAAGCTGTTAAGAACCATGCTTTGTGAAACTGCCATCCTAATTTAGTATTAAAATTGAGCTTATCACTAGATTTTTGGAATGGGTCAAACTCTTGATCAATATATGACAAACCATATTCCATATCCAAATTGGTTTCCCAAGAGAGATTCGCGTCACTAAAGAGAAGACGCACTTTACCAAAAGCAACTCCATTTACATTATTATTACCACCTGCAGACCAGTTTACAAGGCCAGTTGCACTAGCATTAAGCCCCACAACACCAGTACATGACCATGGTGATGGTTTTTGCTCAGCCTCCTGAGCTATCACCAAGGAAGCAAAACAAAGAGAGAAAATTGATAGTATATACTTTTTCATATTATTTATATTTAATTGATTATCAATACTGTGCGGCATCATAAACTTGATCTGCCACTTCAGATCCAGCTAATTTATCAATGATACAGAAAGCGAAATCACTACTTAGGCCAGGCCCTTTCGCCGTAATGATATTTTTAGATTCTACGACTAGTCCGCCTACATGACTCTCGCCTAAATAATGCTCGAATCCAGGATAACAAGTAGCTTGTTTGCCGTGCAAGATTCCCAACTGCCCAAGTACGGCTGGTGCCGCGCAGATAGCAGCGATGAGTTTCTCTTGCTCATTATGTTGAAGTAATAAGTTGCACAATGGTTTACACTCATAGAGATTAGTTGCTCCACCTGGCAGGATAAGCATTTCCGCATTAGCAAAATCAACATTTTGGAATAGTTTATCCGCTTTCACTGCGATATTATGTGCTCCTAAGACAGATTCAACACCTGTTACCGACACGGTTGTTAATGCGATGTTGGCGCGTCTTAAGAGGTCGATTGTCGTGATGGCTTCTATCTCTTCGAAACCATTGTCTAAGAAGATGTAGTTCATAATAGATATTATTTAGTTATTTTTTTATCGGTAAATATATATACGATAGTTCCTCTCTGGGTTGTTTCTCCTTTTGAGAACTTAGCATTTCTTGCAGATTCCAAAGCCAAACGCTGTGTTCCACGATCTGAGATATTAGATCCATCGCCTACAGAAGCACTAGTCACATTACCCTCTAGATCAACAATAATATTTACTACTACGCGCCCTGTTTGATTAAACTCTTCCGATGGCCTGGGTATATGTCTACAATTGCGTCCTTGCAGAGTCCAAGTAGCATTATCTATGCTACCGTATCCTTTGCCTGAAGGATTTCCCGTTCCAGATGTTGCATTGGTAGCTTCAGTATCTCCATTAGCGCCTTCTATCGTGCCTGCTTGTCCAAATAGCGCTGCGAATTGATTAGCATTCTCTATCGCCTCTTGCTCTTTCGCTTTCTTCTCAGCCAAAGCTTTCTCCCGAGCAATACGCTCTGCCTCTGCACGCGCTTCTTCCTCTTTTCGCCTGCGCTTCAATGCTTCCTCCTCTGCTTTTCGGTTTGCCTCCTCTACAGTCTGCTTTTTCAGTGCTAGAGACTCTTCATCTTCCTGTACGATAAAATCATTATCCGAAGGAAGAGTAGGCAAAGATGGCATAGGAATCTGTTCAACCTGTGTAATCTCGTCAATATGACTCACATCGGGCATACCACCTCCCTCTTCAGCGTTACCAAACGAGACGATTATTCCTTCTTCTTCCTCATACACTGGAGCTGTTAACTTGAGAAACCACAACAATAACAGAATTAGACACAAAGAAAACAAGGTGCCGAAGAAAGCGACAATATGTGATTGATATTTTTTGCTCACCTTTTCGTAGCGATTACTATTTTCATTTTATGTTGATTAGCGATATCAAGCACATGCACCACATTACGATAAGAGATGTCTTGATCTGCATGTAACGCAACATACATCGTACTATCTTGTTGCTGGATAGTAGTCAAATAAGATTCTAGATCTTCTTCTGCAATTGCTACAGGCATTTGTTTTCCAAGTGCCACATAGTAATTACCTAAATTATCAATCGTTACCTTAGCGACAACTTGCTTGGTAGCTGTAGCTGCGCGTGAAGTAGGAAGATTAATCTTAATATCATTAGGTGAAGACATCGTGCTTGCCATTACAAAGAACAATAATAGCAAGAAGATGAGGTCAGTCATTGACGACATCGCAAATGTAGCTTCCACCCTATTTCGTCTTTTTAGTGCCATGATTGTGTAGTGTAGAATGGTTATGCTGGTTCGTTAAGGAGGTCCATAAACTCCATGGTACGAGACTCCAATTGACGAACAACTCGATCAATACGCGACACCAAGAGGTTATAAGCAAACATTGCTAAAATACCTACGATCAAGCCACCTACTGTAGTCACCATCGCTTGGTACATACCATCCGACAAAGCAGCAATCTCAATCACACCACTTGCATTTTGTGCCATATTATAGAATGTCTGGATCATACCTAACACAGTGCCTAAAAAACCCAACATCGGAGCACCAGCTGCAATGGTCGCCATCAAAACCAGTCCTTTTTCTAGCTTGCTAATCTCAAGATTTCCCACATTCTCAATAGCCACCTGTACATCTTGCATAGGGCGACCTATACGGGTAATACCTTTCTCAATCATATGTGCAGAAGGAGTATCCTCTCTGCGACAAAGTTTGATAGCAGAATCTATTTTGCCTTCTTTAATGTAATCGCGGATACGATTCATAAAAGTCTTATCTTCTTTTGTAGCTTTTACTAAAACTACCAAGCGCTCAATAAACAAGTATAGCGCAAACGCTAACATCAGTGCTAGCACAATCATTATCCATCCACCAGATTTCGCTAATTCAAAAACTTGGATAGAATTTTCCATCACCACTTCTGGGATAGTATCTGCAACTACTGTAGGCACCGTATCTTGCACGGCTGTTGACATTGAGTCAATGTTAGTTTGAACTTGAAAGAGCATATTTATATTGTTTTATAGTTTCTTCTATTCCTAAATATAGCGCATCAGCTATCAATGCATGTCCAATACTCACTTCATCCACCCATGGAAATGCTTGAGCAAAAGCTTTTAGATTACACAAATTGAGATCATGACCCGCATTCAACCCTAGTTGCAATTCACGCGCTTTTTCTGCAGCAGGACGATACAATTCAATTGCCTTCTTTGGATCTTCTGCATAAACCTCAGCATACGGACCAGTATATAATTCTACTCTATCCGCCCCAGCCTTAGCAGCATATTCCACCATAATAGGATCTGCATCCACAAAGACAGACACTCGAATGCCAGCATTCTTGAAACGATGAATAATTGCAGTCAGTTTTGCCAAATGCGCCTTTGTATCCCAACCATGATTACTTGTCAATTGATCATGCGCATCAGGTACTAGTGTTACCTGTGTTGGTCTAACATCTAACACCAAATCTATGAATGATGGCTCAGGATTACCCTCTATATTAAACTCCGTCTGAACAAGATTCTTTAATGCATATACATCTGATCGACGAATATGACGTTCATCAGGTCTAGGATGGACCGTAATACCCTCTGCACCAAACGCCTCACAGTCACGCGCAAATTGCTCAACATTAGGCATATTACCACCACGCGCATTACGAAGTGTAGCCACCTTATTGATATTAACACTCAATCGAATCATAATCGTCTGCAAAGGTACAAAAAAAAATGCAAATATCCAAATAATTTTTAATTTTGAATTTAGATTCTAAATTTAAAATTTCAAGCTAGGTTCAAAACACTGTTGCAAGTCATCAAAACGCTGAACTGCATCTGAACCATATTTCCACATATGCAGACGAATCTTAGACATTGGTTTGTCCTCTCCCAATTTGGTTTTGGAGTAAAATTTATCAGCATAGCAAATAAGGCGTTCTTCTAATGTACGAGGCACATAATCTCCCAAAGGTATTGGCAATTGCTCTCGAATAATCTGGTCATAAGTAATACCAGTTCCTGTATGTCGTTCTGCAATAGCTGCATGCTTTGGTAAACCTTCTTGACGAAGTATCTCGGCGCCTAAATAACCATGTTCGATATACGCATGCGTTCCGAAACAACAAATCTTAGGAGCATCGCAGAACACCACTCCAATATCGTGTAACATGGCAGCTTCTTCAACAAATACAGGGTCAATCTCACCAGACTTCACCCATTCTGGGTGAGCACGAACAATAGCCAAAGCACGATCTGCAACTTGACGAGAATGAGTCAAAAGGATATGCTCCAGGTTACTATTACCCTCACAATATTTTTTTATTAAAGCCTGATAATCAATCATTTTCCCCAGTTAAGTTTATCTTTAAGAGATTGCATAAATGTTTGCCCATTAATGCGAACTAACTTAATCGTGCGTTGTGAGCGCTCTACATGCAACTGAATATCCTGATTTAATACTTGACTACGTCCATCTACACTGAGCAAAAAATTACCATTTCTGCTAGAGATCTTAACATCTATCTGACTATCATCTAGGATCACTAGAGGACGGATATTCAAACTATGTGTTGCTACTGGTGTGAGAATAATCGCATTGACATGCGGATCAAGTAGCGGGCCACCTGCACTAAGATTATAAGCGGTTGATCCAGTAGGAGTTGCTATAAGCAAACCGTCAGACTTATAATTATGTAGAGGTTCACCATTGAGCCTCACATCCACTGTTATCATACTACTCAATCCGGATTTGAGAATCGCCACTTCATTAAGCGCGTAAGGAGAAACTATTTTACCTTCATATTGGCAAGACACCTCTAGCATGCGGCGTTGTTCAATCGTATAATTATTATTCACCAATTGCTCTAGTACATTTTCTAAACTTTCAGTCTGCACTTCAGCCAAATATCCCAAATGACCGCAATTGATACCTAGAATAGGAATATCCAAATGTCCCACCAATGATGCAGTAGTCAAAAAAGTACCATCACCACCTAAAGAGAGGGCAAAATCAATAGGTTCTCCTGTTTGTGCCACATAATCCTCTACGGATGGAAACTCACGACTATACGCCTCTTGACGCAACTCTTGCGACAAAACGATACTAACTCCTCTTTGTTGTAGCAAATCTATTATATGCTTTACCTCGCGAAGTGTTTCAGAACGAAGCGTATTACCAAAAATAGCAATTGTCATATATTTTAGTATTGGGTGTTGAGTGAATTCTTCAAACCATTAAGTAGAGCAACCGCATCCATCCTCTTCTTTCCAGGCATTTGCAGTTCGAGCAAATCGACATATCCATCAGCACATGGAACGATAATATGTCCTTTCTGCTCAGCACATTTCGCTATTGAGGCCTTATATACCTTCGCGCCTTTGAGTACATGTGATAATGGATGTGAAGCAGGCATCTCATTGATCCAAGCTGCTGGATAAGGACTTAAACCGCGTACATGATTACGTATCTGCTCCGCGGTAGCAGAAAAATCAATTGCACAAGTATCCTTAAAAATCTTTGGTGCGGGGCGTAATTCAATGGAATTATCTTGAGGAGTTGTAGGCAATTCTATCCCCTGTACATCGGAGGCAATAATAGTATCAACAGTGCGCGTAACCAATCCTGCACCCATAATCATTAACCTATCATGTACCGAACCCACATTCTCTTCATCACCAATTGCAATACGTTCTTGCAAAATAATATTGCCTGTATCTATCTCATGCTTCAACATAAAAGTGGTGGCACCCGTTTCCGAATCGCCATTCATAACTGCCCAATTGATTGGTGCGGCACCTCGATATTGCGGCAATAACGAAGCATGAAGATTAAAGGTACCCAAACGAGGCATACTCCACACCACCTCTGGCAACATTCGGAACGCCACTACAATCTGTAGATCTGCATTATATGAGCGAAGCTCCTGCAAGAATTTTTCATCTTTCAACTTTTCTGGTTGTAGTATTGGGAGTCCAACTGATAGCGCATATTGCTTGACTGCAGAATATTGCAACTGATGTCCTCTACCCGCAGGTTTGTCTGGCATTGTTACCACTGCTACTACATTGTAGCCTCCCTCCACTAAAGCACGCAAACTCTCCACTGCAAAGTCTGGCGTACCCATATATATAATGCGTATTGACTTTTTATTCATACTATTCCCATTATTAATTATCTAAATGTATGTGAGAATCCCACACTGATAAGTTCTTTGAATTGTACTCTCTCCTTTTTATCTGTCACAATCTCTATCGTTCCATCATATCTAGGATGAAGCATTAGTTTGGCAGACAAATACTTATTAATTATAAAATCTACATCTATCTCCAATTCTGTTTCTATCTGCTTGTAATTGGTAAAAAAGTAAAACTTCGTTTCTAATTCTATTTCTCGCAAAGGTCTCCATTTCCATTCAACTCGCAATGAACTACCAATCTCATTAAGCATCCTTTCTCCTTGTTCAATACCAAAAGTTGTCACATCCACCATTTCAGGATCCTCAAGATTAGCATACACAAGCTTGTAGGTTGCAGGAGAAAGGTTGATAGAAAGTCCTTTGATAGGCTTGTAGTCCAATCCGACACCCATCGCATAACGGATAGGAGTGAAAAAGGTGGTATTAACTTTATTAGAATTCTTCTGAAAACTTGGGAACAAATTGGTTCGAAAATCCACAAACATAGTTATATACCACTTGGGATGGACCTGATAACCGAGTTTACTGTAAATCTGAAAAACATCATCCGTCGTGTTAATTTTATGAATAGTATCCCCACTGACTGTGCTTAATCCTACGCGCCACTCCACACTATTCTGCCAAGATATATTATCTTGCTTATAGTTAGCAAAGGCTTTAGCATTCCACAACATTGCAAAAGCATTTACTCCACCTTGCTGCCAATTCTCGGTTGCATAGTTTTGCGTCACCTGTAACGCTAGGTTTGCCTCTTTTCGCCAAGGCGAGCGTAAGTTACGTAATGCACGAGTAGCATCCAACTGATCATCTTCAAAATCTTTAACTATTGCTCTATGTACCTTCATCGTAGAATTTTCAACAGCTTTCAGGCGATTAGTATCACTAATAGACACATATAAATCTGCATGATACTGCGTAATATATCGCCTAGCATTACGACGAATATTTGCAATGGTATATTCTTCTTGAAATGCGGTATCACGCAAAGAAGGCATTGTTTCTGGTATATACATTAAAGGTATACACAATGGGTGGGGATAATACTGCCAAAGTGTATCGGATAATACTATGGCAGAATCTCCAACAGGCAATGTGTCATTTGCATACAAATCACGACTTTGCTGAGATACAATCTCAACTAGCAAGACATCATCCTCTACTGTTTGGGCCAGAGATTTTGGCACAAGACATAGCATCAAGATTCCTATGACGAAAAGTGATCTACTCAAGCTGCAATGGGTCGTTTATATGCACGAATAATCAAATAAACACCCCAAATAATAAATGGCAAAGATAACATTTGCCCCATATTTAACAGGTGATTAGCTTCAAACGCTTCTTGATCATTCTTAATAAACTCTAGTACAAAGCGCGTAAAGAAAATAATCTCTAAGAAGACTCCTAAGAGCAAGCCTTCGCGCTTATATGCTTTGGCTTTCCAATACATTAGCCAGGTTACAATGAAGCCTACAATGCAATAAAGCATCTCGTAAATTTGTGTAGGGTGACAAGGCTCAGTTTGGCCATCACGAACAAAGACAAATCCCCAAGGTAAATCCGTAGGAGTGCCATAAATCTCAGAGTTCATCAAGTTGCCCAAACGAATCAAGGTAGCTGTCACACAGACACCTACTACCAAGCGATCCATAATCCAAAGCAAGGATGTATGGAACTTTGGCTCTTTGGAGAATACTTTCTTATTAAGTAACCATGCCGCAGTCAATAGTCCAAATGCGCCACCGTGACTAGAAAGTCCTCCCTCCCATATTTTGAGCAGACGGAGCGGATGCTCAATGTATGGATTACGATAATTGATGGTCCAACCAAAGATTTGTACCGGGTCGGTAGATATATCCATGTAGTGGCAATATGCTTTCATGCCAGGTAAGGTGACATCGTGCCACTCGTAGAACCAGCAGTGCCCTACTCTTGCACCAATGATTAGACCGATTACCATCCACATGAATAGTTTGTCTGTCCATTCTGCTGGACAGTTCTCGTTCTTATAAAGTTGAACTTGAATGAGATAGCACAGATATATACCTATTGCCCAAAGCAAACCATACCAACGAATGCCACCATCGCCTAGGTGGATAAGTATTGGATCTACATCCCATACTATAGCAAGCAGTTGACTATAAATTACAGATAACATTATGCTTCCATTTTACCATGACATTGTTTGTATTTCTTACCAGAGCCACAAGGACATGGGTCGTTTGGACGAGGTTTTTTCTCCACTCGCAGTGGTTCTGGGCGTTGCATCTCGCGGGTATCACGTCCAGCTGCGGCCGCATGTCCACTAGCCTGAGCAGCCTGTGCAACTGCATCCTTTTGAGTACGATAGCGAGAATAGTCATGACGTTGTTGTGCATGAGCTTGACGCACCTCCTCAGGATCGCGATTAGGAATTTGCCCACGGAAGAGAATAGAGATTGTGCGACGGTTGAATGCATCCAACATCTGACGGAAGATATTGAAAGACTCTAGTTTATAAATCAACAACGGATCTTTCTGCTCATAACTTGCGTTTTGAACAGATTGTTTGAGGTCATCTAATTGACGGAGATGGTCTTTCCACTCATCATCAATTACATAGAGCACCATTCTCTTTTCGAATTCACGAATTACCTCGCGACACTCAGTCTCGTATGCTGCTTTAAGATTTACCGCAATATTATATACTTTCTTACCATCAGTTATAGGAATAAGGATATTTTCGTACATAGCCCCACGCTCCTCATACACTTTCTTTATTACTGGGTATGCCACTTTCTGAAGGGTTTCCATGCGTCGCTTGAAAGCATCCAATGCGGCCTCAGCTAGTTGATCAGCCAACGCGCTCTCACGGCTTGAGCGGAAGACATCCTCTGTAAATGGCACTTCCATGGCAAATACCTGCATCACATCCAATTGAAGCGCCTCATAATCCATCATTGCACGTGCTTCAGCAATCAATGCATCCGCTGTGTCGTAGATCATATTGGTGATATCCACGCCAATACGTTCACCCATGAGCGCATGGTGGCGTTTTGCGTAGATGACATTACGCTGTTGGTTCATCACATCATCGTACTCAATGAGGCGCTTACGAATACCAAAGTTGTTCTCCTCCACTTTCTTTTGAGCACGCTCAATAGAAGAAGAGATCATGTTGTGCTCAATCATCTCGCCTTCTTGGAATCCCATCTTATCCATGAGTCCAGCCAAACGGTCAGAACCAAACATACGCATGAGATCATCCTCCATACTCACATAGAATACAGAACTACCTGGGTCACCTTGACGACCAGAACGACCACGCAACTGACGGTCCACACGGCGGCTCTCGTGACGCTCGGTACCAATGATAGCCAAACCGCCAGCATCTTTAACCTCTTTGGTGAGTTTGATATCGGTACCACGACCAGCCATGTTGGTAGCGATGGTAACAACACCTGGGCGACCTGCTTCCGCTACTACGTTCGCCTCGTGTTGGTGGAGTTTAGCGTTGAGGACATTATGTTTGATCTTGCGGAGCGTTAGCAACTTACTCAACAACTCACTGATTTCCACAGAAGTAGTACCCACAAGCACCGGACGACCTGCCTTGACCAACTCTACCACCTCTTCGATAACAGCATTGTATTTCTCGCGCTTTGTACGATAGATACGATCGTTCATATCCTCGCGAGCAATGGGGCGATTAGTTGGGATGACTACCACATCAAGTTTATAGATATTGTAGAACTCGCCTGCTTCCGTTTCGGCAGTACCGGTCATACCCGATAGTTTGTGGTACATACGGAAGTAGTTTTGCAGTGTGATGGTAGCAAATGTTTGAGTAGCCGCTTCTACCTTCACATTCTCTTTTGCTTCCACTGCTTGGTGCAAACCATCCGACCAACGACGGCCATCCATCACACGACCCGTCTGCTCATCCACAATCTTAACTTGGTTATCATCAATGATATAGTCCACATCCTTCTCGAAGAGAGTGTATGCTTTGAGAAGCTGGTGTACGGTGTGTACGCGTTCGGACTTGATGCTGTAGTTAGCAAGCACCTCATCTTTGCGTTGTTGTTTCTCCTCGGTAGAAAGTCCTGACTTTTCGATTTCAGCCACTTCGCTACCCACATCAGGGAGCACGAAGAACTGAGTATCCTCCATATTACCGGTTAGGGTATCAATACCTTTATCAGTAAGTTCGATAGTCTTATGCTTCTCATCAATCACGAAATAGAGTTCATCGGTAGCGATGTGCATATTCTTCTCATTCTCTTGGAGATAGAATTCCTCAGTCTTCTGTAAACGAACTTTTACGCCAGGTTCGCTAAGATATTTAATAAGCGCCTTGCTCTTAGGCATACCTTTGTATGCACGGAAAAGAGATAGTTCACCAGCCTCACGCTCCTTCTCATCCGCACTCTGCATCTTGGCTTTTGCCTCTGCAAGGAGTTTTGTGGTCAGGGTATTTTGCGTACGAACAAGAAGCTCTACACGATGCTTATACTCGTCAAAGAGTTGATCTTCACCTTTTGGTACAGGACCACTGATAATCAAAGGAGTACGTGCGTCGTCAATCAACACAGAGTCCACCTCATCCACGATAGCATAGTTATGTCCTCGTTGAACAAGATCCATAGGGCTAGTAGCCATGTTATCACGAAGATAGTCAAAACCAAACTCGTTGTTGGTACCGAAAGTGATATCGCACGCATACGCACGACGACGCTCGTCTGAGTTAGGTTTGTGTTTGTCAATACAATCAACGGTCAAACCATGGAACATATATAGAGGGCCCATCCACTCCGAGTCACGTTTAGCGAGATAGTCATTGACAGTCACCACGTGAACACCCTCATGAGTCAAGGCGTTGAGGAAGACAGGCAAGGTAGCCACAAGGGTCTTACCCTCACCAGTAGCCATCTCGGCAATAGAACCGCGTTGCTCCTTGTCATTCTTGACAGCACCATGAAGTACCACACCACCAATGAGCTGTACATCATAGTGCACCATATCCCAGACAACCTCGTTGCCTCCAGCAGTCCATGAGTTGTGATAGATAGCCTTATCACCATCGATCTCAACAAAGTCAAAACGAGAATCTGCAGCCAAGTCGCGATCCATTTGGGTTGCCATTACCGTAATGGTCTCATTCTGAGCGAAACGGCGGGCTGTACTCTTAACCACAGCAAAAGCCTCAGGAAGAATTTCGTTGAGTGTCTTGTCGTAGATATCTAGTACCTCCTTTTCTAGACGATCAATTTCATTATATACTTTCTCTCGCTTATCAATATCTATGCTTTCGATACTAGCCTTGAGCTCCTGAATCTTAGCTTTATCATCAGCTACCGCATCTTGCAAACATTGCATGAGCGCTGCACTACGAGCACGGAGTTCGTCGTCACTCAGCGCATCAATCTCAGCATACACTGCTTTTATTTTCTCCACATATGGCATCACAGCACGCATATCTTTTTGCGACTTGTTGCCAAATAATTTGGTAATTACTTCAATAAATCCCATTTTTTTCTTAATTCTTATCTCGCCCACGGTTTGAACTAACAATCGCAAAACTCGTGTACGATATTTACAGTTAATATTGATTGGGACACTATATCCCAAAATTAGCGTGCAAAGTTACAAAAAAAAATGTACATGTGCAAGAAAAAACCATTTTTCTTTTCTTAAACCTTTCTTTTCTCTCCCACTTTTGACTGCCAATCCCGTTACCACTCCGTTATCACTCAATACTTCACCAGAGTATTTAGACTATGCTATAAAAAAGAAGGGACTTACATTGAGCCCCTTCTTAATATATTTTAAATTATAGGTTATTTAATCACCTTACCCTCTGCATTGTATTTCACACCATTGAAGAGGATGTTCAAATAACCATTTTCGATCGTCTTGCGATTTGCATTCTCTTTAAGTTCGACCTGATCCACAGAAGTATCTACTTTCGTGTACTCAGCGTGGATATTATCAATATAGAACGCACCTGAACCAGACAACAAGTTGCTACCGCCTACAAGACGCAAGCCCATCATCTGATAATCAATACCAGCAGGCAATGCAGTCAGATCCAACTCGCAATAACGCCAGCCCGCAAAATCAAGATCACATACCTTAATAAACTGGTTATCACCGTCCACACCATAATGCACATACAAGGTATTGAATGAGTAATCAGAGAAGACATACATACCCAACTTAGAAACACTATTGCTAATGATCAAAGTAGGATTGGTTACTTTGTAACGAGCCTCACCACCTACTGCAGCAAAGACATAAGTACACTTATTAGAGTAAGTACCAGCATATTTCTTGTTCTTATCACACAAAGTAAGAACAGTTTCTACATCGGTAGAATTGTCTTTATCGCCTTCAAAGAAGAGTTCCTCCATTTGATGAACAAGTGGTAAAGTAGACTTAACCTCTTCACCTGTACGGAATGGAATCTCATAGGTCTCGCTCAAAAGAACATCATCTACATCCTTGATACCTGGATAAAGAACTAAGGTATATTCGGTATTTGGTTCCAACGGATTTGTCAACTCAAATGCCACATGACCATAAGGTTTTGGAGCACCATTATATTTGTAAGAACGAGTATTTACAGATAACTTATTACCATTTGCATCTAGTACTGCCACATTGTTACGAGCAGAAGCATTCACGATAGTAGCATCGAACACTGCCACAAACGAAGGAGTTAGAGGCACATTGGTTTCACCTACAGAAGGATAGGTTTGAACAATGCTTACAGCACCACGACTGCTAGTTGCAAAAGAGAAAGAGAAAGGTTGCTTGAGATGGTTCTCAAATGTAGAATCTGGGTGACAAGCACCAGTTCCCAAAGTAACTGTATAGGTCACACCTGGCTCAAAGCGAGTTGCAGGAGTAAAACGCAAAGTATGATTATCATCCTCAAAAGTAATATTACCTTCTACCGCTGGAGTGATACTAAGTGCTGCAGCAGTTGCTTCTACATCCATATCCCAATTGAAAGAGATTGTTACCTCTGTAGATACCAACACCTCTTCTCCTTCAGCTACTTTTGGACTATAATCCAGCACTTCAGGAGGAGTCTGACGCATCATAGACATCGCAAAGAGCCCATAAGAAATCTCGTTATTCTTAACCTCAAGGGTTTGCTCTTGTGGATAATAGCCCTCTGGCTTAGCCTTCACTGTATATGTACCAGGTTGGAGATTCCAGAAATAATATACACCATTGTACAAAGTATCAGTAACATAGCTTTGAAGCAGTTGATCGCCTTGCCAGAGCTCTACCAAACCGCGGAGGATAGGACGATACTCGTCGCGTGTTCCTTTTCGTGCCTTGTAGTTAGGGAATATTTGTTTTTGATATACATCGTGGATTCGGCCTCCAATAGCACCGTATGGCAATTCTTTATCGCAGAAGTAATCATAGAATGTCTTTGCGAATTGGAATGACTCTTGACGCTTGTAGTCGATATTCATCAGACGATAGGTCTCTGGCAAATAGTCGTGCATCATACCCTCAGAGATAGTACCAGGCACCTTCAGGTTACGCATCACGCCATAACCGTTGCTCCAACCCATGATTGTACGAGCAAATGTCTTGTCACCAGCAATATTTGGTTCGCGTGACCAGCAGCTTACTTGGTTAGAATATTGATAACTACCCATCAATGTGGTAATAGCACGTGCCTCGTTGCATACCCACTCTGGCACTTTCTCTGGATAGCCATTCAAGCCATAAGGGTCGCCTGGGGTAATACCTGAGTGCAAGTGCAAAATATAGTTAGAAGGATTACCTGCATTGGAGTGGATAGAGAGCATGAAGTCTGCATTCCAGTTGCTAGCCTCAGCCGAAATACCAGATAGGCTACGGTCATCAGCTGTAGTATTGTGAATACGCGACATCTTGGTTTGGAAACCCAGATCACGTAGCATAGTATCAAGACGAAGACCTTTGTCTAGATTAGAGGTGCTCTCCCAGAAACTTTGCTCGCGGGTATATTGGCCTGACTCATTCAAAGCACTATTGCCCACATCCTTGTAGATCGGATAGATATACATGAGACGATCATCTGAGTCATAGCCACCATGACCAGGGTTGATATAGATTTTCACATCTTTTGGATCTTTAGAAGCAGCCAAACGCTCTTGGCGTTTCATATTATGGAGCAAAGTAGCATCTACTTGTTGAACAAGACGAGGCAACTCATTGCGAATTGGCTCCTCCGTAAGATTAATCTGGAGCAGGTGAATATCACCATCCTCGGTATTATATACAATACGACCAGATTTAGCATCCACATCAGGGTACATACCCATACCTTCTGGAGCTGACAGACGCTCTACTACAGTACCATCTACCGATGCAATCATAATAGAAGACTCTGTAAAGAAGTAACCATCGTGGTTATCATCCATACCTACTACATAATCATTTCCGTACCATACAGGCGCATCTAAATCTTGTCCGAGATTGATAATCTCCTTACCATTGAGGTCACAAATGGCAGTACCGAACTTGGTGTTGAAAAGAATCATTGTTTGATCAGGAGAAAGTGATGACCAGATGTAATTAACATCACCATGAGGTTTCAATACCACCTTCTCGCCATTGCGATAAAGGTTCAGATCAAGATTCTCATTATCTACGCGGAGCGTAGCATCTTCAGCGGGAGCAAAATAATCTGCTCTTCCATGAGAAAGATAAACTACAGTCTCTGCGTCAGTAAATCTAGGAAAGAAACCTTCGCCCAAGCGCGTGTCGCTTAACACGCGAATATCTGCGCTAAGAGAAATACTTACGCAAACTAATGCTACAAAAGTAAAAAGTTTTTTCATTGTTATAATATTTAAAAAGTGATTATCAAGTATGAACTTTAAGGTCATTAAGGAGTTTAAGGAAACTACTTGAGGGTGCCGAGTATAGTATATGTTTTTTCATTGCGATGGATAAGCAGTTGATTATTCTCTATGTATTTAGTCACTTCTGTGGTAGAAACCGTATTTTCAACGCCTGTTTCATCCCCTTGCTTATCTCCATAAATCTGATAAATACCGGGCAATGTAACATGTCGCTCACCCGCTTCAGTCTTAGTATCAAGGAACATCTTCACCAATTCGAAGTGCAATGGATAGACTGCTACATCCGTACCAAAATATTGTTCTACAGGAATATCTAGGACAAACTCACTAGCACCATTTGGCTCAATAGTGATATTTATTCCTTGATTAGCATTATTGGCGCGCACAGTTGCATACACCTTGCTAAATTGTGCATCGGTTTTCATCGGGATACGGATGGTGTCAGGACGAGAGTATATAGGTGCTTTATGCTCAAATTGCACATATGGACTGCGCGCAGTCTTATACGTAAAGAGCATATTGACTGGAGCAGCTACATCTTCTGGCACTACAAGCGAAGGATTGAAACCAGCAGAACCTTTTAGAGTCCAATGATCGGTGACACGGAAATCATCCCACAACATCTCATTACCTGTAGGGATCTCAACATTTACCAAGATGGTATCTCGGAAATCACCCAATACACCAACTACTAGAGTAGAACCATTGGCAACACCAATTACATTACCCGAATCGTCCACTGTAGCAATCTCTGGCTTGAGCGATGTCCATGTCAGTGCAGCTGGCAAGAGGTCAATAATAGCATTGCCTACCGTGCCTTGTACCTCTATCTCATAGGGGTGAGATGCATCGCAGAGCACGGAGTCTAAGCGAATAGCGATAGGCGCAGATGTCATCAGACGCACCTCCAATTGGGTAGCAATATCCCCCAAGCGTGCGTGCAATATACCACCTTTCTCACCAGAAGCCAAGAAACGACCGTCCTCCAGAATCTCGCCCAACTCAGGTGCGCATGACAGAGTAACACCTTGTACATCAGCATCAATCATCACGCCATACTTATTGTATCCCAGGAACTTAGGCAAAGCTACACCATAACGTGGGAGAGCATAAATAGGTTGGTATGGAGCAATGGCGGCGATGGTGTTATCCACTTCTGGCACATCGGCTACTGCAAACATACCATTGCCACAAGCACGCTCATAGCCGTCCGAACCGTTGTTCATCTGACCCAAATTGCGCACATAGATGCAGGAACTACCGCCACCATCCCAGTTTACGGCATTATATGCACCATAGTGCTGAAGCATTTCGCCTAGCACCTTCGTATTACAACCGGCACTCACGCCACGACCATCCACTACTAACATATATACGGTGTCACGTGTATATGAGGTTCCAAATGCTGTACGGGGGTGAAGTTCGTTCCAATATCCATCTTTCACAATTACACCATTATGCAGGATTTGGTTGTAATTGTCCGAACCAATAGCTTGAGCAATATTTACCAATTCCCCATCGAACTTAATCTCAAAATCTAGGGTCAATTCGTCACCCTCTTTGAGTTTGTTGAGCTCGTCAGCCATCGTACCATGACCAGAAAGAACAGCATATTCAGCTGACAAAGGCATCGAACCTACTAGTTGCTCCACCTTCACCACCTTGGCTTTCATCACACCACTAGTATTCCATTCTTCACCCTCTAGCAATTGAATCTGCACCTCTGTACCATAAGCATTCGTAGCAGTAGTAGCACCATTGAGATGATTATAGAGCACCAACTCATTTTCTAGACGATTATAATTTGCATGCGCAATGTTCAATGTAGTATCAGCCAAAACGAGCTTCATAGATATTGTATGCTGTACGGCAGTAATACCTCTACCATCTGCATCAATCGCGCCTAAGCGTCGTGCCGTACGATTGGCTACAGGAGTATGCGCATATTCTTTGTTCACAATCGTAGTGCTGACTGGCAGGCCTACATCACCCTGCGTTACAAAGAAGTCGCCATTAGAACCAGCAAAAAAGATTTTATTTTCTGTGGTGCTACGTATTGCCATATTGGATGGACGCTCTGTACCGATAATCTTACCTGTACCTAACACCTCTTCTACATGCACATAAGGATTTCGGGTATCTACCGCTAGAAGAAATGCATCCATACGCCCTTTAGTATCGCTTGCGCGAAGGAAGCGCAACTCATAATAAGTAGTACCCGGACCTGCTGGATACATGGACAAGGTGTCAATCGTGTAATCAATGCCATTCAATGTGATAGTGGCAAAAGAAGATAAAGCAACGCAAAAAGCGAAAATAGATAGTAGAAATTTCTTCATGGTATATGTGATTTACGAGTAAATATACTATAATTGTAATTTGCCCGCAAAGTTACAACTTTTTTTTCAATCACGCAAACGATTGAATATTTTTTTTAAAAAAAAGAGTGTGCCCCGAGGGACACACTCTGGAAGGTTATAGATACACTAGATCTTCTAGAAGTTTCTAGATAATCTAGACTATCTTCTTATTTTACCTCAGCACCGAGGATGTTGAATTTAACACCATTCTTGATGATGTAAACTTGACCATTCTCAACTACCTTCTTAGCCTCGATCTTAACAGACTCTACATTCTCAACAGCAGAACCTGCACCAGCTACGGTAAACTCGTAAACAGCATAACCGTTGTTTTGAGCATAGAGGTAGATAGTAGCCTTGTTGCCCTCAACCTCAACGGTAGGAACAGCAGTACGCACACCGTTAGAAGCAGAACCAAGACCAGCAGCTGGGAAGTACCACAATGGCTCAAGACCGTCGAAGCTACGAGCCTCGTCAGCGAACTTGTAGAGAGCAAATGCTTGTGGAGGAGTAGATGGAGTGTGAGTACCAATCATGATGAAGAAGTACTCGTTACCCACTTGGAACTCTTGGAGACCGCACAAGTCAGCTTTCAACTCAGTTGTATCACCTGGGTTGTTCCATACTTTAAGACCAGCAGGGCACTTGATCATATCTTCTACTAACATACCACCCTCGTCGAAGAGCATAGGAGTTGCAGTGTTACCATCTACATAGAACAAAGAACCAACCTCATCTTGTGGGAAGATTTGAGGAGCTGTACCCCAACCTGTGATATTCCATTGATACTCATCTGTTTCAGGATCAATCAACATAGAGATAAGCTCAGCAGGTTGAGCCTCACCGTCAACGATCAACCAACGGAATACATCCAAACCGCCACCAGCACAAGCTGCCATAACGCAAGCGTTTCCGTGGATATCACCGTTTACACCCATAGCATCGAAACGAGCAGTTACGCCCTCGAAGTCAGGGTTATCTGCAAGACGCTCATTGATAACCTCAGTAGCAGCACCAGTCTCAAGATCTACTTCGTAAACCATGAAGCGTTGTGCGCTAGATGTTGGAAGACCTGTGATCAAGCAGTTACCCTTGCTATCAAACTTAATATCGTTGAAGCCATAGGTAACACCAGAAGCCCATTCACCTGTAGAGTCGTTTTGTACTTGGAAGAGGTGATCACCTGTGATAGTAAGAGGCTCAAGCATATCACCAGAAGTACCGTCAACGCGAACGATGTAACCAGCTTGGTTGATAAAGTACATGATACCGTCCTTAGCAGCCATACCACGAACCTTTTGGTCACCACCAGGAGCGTTAGCAGCAAAGTTCTCCATTACGTTAGAGATTACCCAACGGTTCTCAAGTTTGTATTGGCTATTCTCACCACGAGTTGGATATGCATATGGATCCTTCAAACCGATAACAGTCACAGTAAGACCAGCAATATCGCCTTCGAATTGAACAGTACCATTGTATTGTGAAGCCACAGCAACGATGTCAACCTTCTTACCTACGGTGAAGACAGCTTGATCAGGTTCCATATAGTGACCTTTGATCTTGTGAGTACCATCGGTCAAATATACATTGCCATAGGTATCATATTCAGCCACTTTCACGCCAAGAACTTGTACGCGTTGACCGAAGTACTTAAGAGCTGTAGAATCTGCAAAGAGGTCAGCCAAAGTAAGATTTGCAGGAGCATAGAGAGTAGCAGCCTCTGTAGCCTCAATAACAGTACCACTCAATTGAGGAGAACCGTTGAATGCACCACGTTTACCCTTAGCAATAATCTTAGTACCTACCTCAGGAGCCAAATCGGAACCGAAGAGGAGGAAACCACCAGTGTTATCTTGGATAAATACGTTGTTGTTGCGAACCCAGTTTACAACACCTGAAATCTTGGTCTCAACACCCTCTTCCATTGCCATTACTTCTGCAATAGAAGGAATATACTCATCAAATTTAGCATAAAGCTTACCACCAGGAACTACAGTTTCTGGGCTAACCTTAGTATATTTCTCGCCAGAGAAATCAGCAGCTGCATACCATCCGTAGAAAGTAAGAGTTGGGTGGAAAGGATCGTTCAATACAACTTCACGAGTAACCTCTGTTGGGTTATCAAAGCCCATCTTCATTGCTGGGCAGAAAGAAGCTGGTTGACCAGCGATAGTATAGTCATTGGTATGACGATAGTCAGTGATAGCAGGAGAGTTCAAGAAGAAACCTGACAAATCAGCACGCATAGCACCTTCGTCAGCTACTGCATTACCAGCTGCGGTACGCAAACCATTGATATATTCACCAAGTGGCAACCATTTCTCTGTTTGGAGAAGTTTTACCAAGTTATCAGATGTATTATAGGTAAGAGCTTGGAGGAAGCCAGCAGCATCAGCAGCAGAACCTGCAGCCTCTTCAGGAAGTACCCATTTGTTGTTTACATTGTAGAAGATAACGCCATTCTCCATCTTAGCCCATTCTTTAGCAGAGCTATATGCAACATTGTAATCGTTTTGGAAATCGAGGCACATGTGAGCTTTGCTCAACCAACCATAATTGTTGGTTACACCACCACCCAAATCATAAGCAAGAATCAAAGACTTTGCAAATTGAGCTGTGAGAGCCAAATCAGCAGTTACAGTCAAATTGATAGTGTACTCAGAAGAATAAAGTTCCTCACCAGCAAACCAACCATTGAATGTAGCGCCCTCAGCAGGAACAGCTGTCAAAGCAACTGGAGTACCATAAGCTACGGTATTTGCACCCATTACGATACCCTCTGGCAATGTAATAGCACCTAACGCTTCATTGTTAACAGCCAAAGTCAAGGTCTTGTTAGCCTCTGCTTGGAACACAGCTGTCAAAGCTACATCACCAGTTACAGCGAAAGTATATTCAGCATCTGTAGAAACAGTCTCTTCACCATTTTTCCATGCTACGAAAGAGTGACCAAGAGCAGGGATAGCCTTAACGGTAGCATTGCCACCTACAGCATAATCACCAGCACCTTCAACGGTACCCATAGCAGCATCGTTTACATTAAGAGTAACAGTAGCAGCTGCAACAACGCTGAGTTTGAATACAGCAACACCATCTGCATTGTAAACATGGATGTATGCATTGTTTTCATCAATCTTAGATGCATTCAACCAGCAAGCTGTAATAGTAGAGCTAGCGGTAGTAGTAGTGTTAGCAACGAATACTGTAGCACCGTCTTTGTCAGTAACAAAAAGACCATCGGTCATGTTGCGAACAGCGAACTCTGAAGTGTAGTTGGTAGCACCAGCAGGATAGATATAGAACTCTTTACCAGCGAGAGTGATGATATCACCACCCATGGTTGTGTTCTTAAATCCTTCCATACCCTCGATAAGAGTCTCTGCACCATTCTCAATAATTACCCAACCCTTCTCAGAAGTACGGTGATGAGCAATTTGCTTGGTTAAATTACCAGCAATTACATAGTTGTTGCTAGTATTTTTACCTGCAATATTAGCAGGCTCACCTACCAACTCACCATTAGCGATTGTGTAAACCAAGAGGTTAGCTGAGTTTCCGTAAACGAAAACATAACCACCCTCAGCTGAGAACACATCACCTACTGCATTGATGAAGTCTGTACGAGCAAGACCTGTGATAGCGAGGTCTTTAACTACAGAACCATCAGCTTTGCGGAGAACGATGTGAGAAGGAACATTAGGGAATGTACCTACCATTACGAAGTTACCAGCATCATCCAATGCATACGCAGTAGCATCCAATGCAGCAGTTACACCTTCAGCTACAGTAAGAGGACCAACACAAATAGTGTCTTGACCTTCAGCTGAAATAGCTACGAGTGATTGGTTAGCCTTGTTGAGCAAGTAGACTTTACCATCTACACCAGTACCTTGACGAGTGTCAGCAATAGTGGCACCAATCTCAGCAACAGTCTTGCTCCAAAGTTTCTCAACAGTTGCAACGGCTTTTTGCGCTGAAACTGAAGAAACGCCCAGTATTGCTGCGAGAGCGAATACTGAAATGAAAGAAAATAATTTCTTCATAAATTTGTTGTTTTTTTTGGTTAATAAATTGCTTCCTCCTTCCGTGGGGACACGTCCACCGTGGACCTTGGTTGCGTTAAGTAAAAAATTGTTTATTGTTTTTAAGATCGCTTCGCTGTTAGAAGTTAGACCGCTACGCTGTTAGACCGCCTTCGGCTATTAGATAGTAGTCATTCGTCTCTCTCAGGAATCCTTTCTTTATTGTCAAGTTATTGCGTATTTATTGTAAAATACCGCCAAGTATGTTGTAGCGTTTACCATTGCGGTAGATAAATACTTGACCGTCCTCAATCACCTTTACTGGTTGATTAGACATTTGAACATCCACCACAGCAGAAGGAGTCTGCATGATAAAGCTTACCACTTCGGAATAATCGGTGAGTCCACCCTCTTTCATAGCTGCCACACGTACATACCAAGTACCCATTGCGATTTTATCATATGTATATTCATATGTATACGCATCTACGCGGTATTTCTTAGTGGAACGCCCTGGGAATGACGCCGACTGCGAGAACTCAATTTGGAAACCCGAGGACTGCTGTTGTTGCCATTTCACTGTTACAGAAGAAGCGCTGATGGTCTCTCCCATTGCAGGAGTAGTAATCACAGGCACAGGCACAGGCAACGCCAATGTTCGGAATTTTACCACCTCAGAAGTGACTACAGCTTTGTCAAAGGATACAGTTGCTCGCACGAAATAATTTCTAGATGCCATCAACACAGATTCCGGTATAGTAAGACGAGGCATATTCGCTTCACCAGTGAAGACGATATCCTCTTCTGCAAAAGATTGTGCAGTAGCAATCTCAAATATGTATTTAGCATCGGGATTTGCCACACTATCGCATACCAATGTAGGAGTAAGCGATTGCACAGTATCTCCCTCTGCAGGAGAAACCATATTGAAAAGTGAACCTGTAAAACTGCGAATATCTGAATAGGTATCCTCTTTATTTATACTACGAGTGCGCACACGCCAATAATAAGTCTCATTCGATTTGAGCCAATAGATCTTACCTACATAGAATGTAGTGTCAGCTACCTCGTACTCATAATCCACGGTGGAGAAATTAGCAGACCTGGAGAATTGGAAGAAATAAGAATCCGCTTCTGGTGCTGCATTCCAAGAGAAATAACATGGGATCAACACATTATCATTGTTAGCAGGATACTCCAATTGCGCAGCAGCAGATTTGCCCCATGATGTATTACCCAATGTACGAGCTGGGTATTCGTTGCCATAACGGTCGAGTACCGCCACAGCATACACACCATCCGTCCATTCTCCAGAAATTTCAAAGGAAGCGGTATAAGATGTTCCTAATAAATGAGCACTACTTCCTACTGCACCATGTTGCCCTATTTGATTGAGAGGCAGGTAATACACTACATAGCGTAAATTACTTGCGGGTGCATCCCACATGAGTCTATTGCCTTCTTTTCGGATATTACTAACATAGAGGCAATCGTCCGTTCTATACCACGTCATCTGAGGTATTACCGCAGGACGAGGATTAATCTCATTCTTAATATACTGGATAAAGCCCTTGGTATTAAGACCTGTGCTTAATCCATACCAGCAACTACCTGGAGCATCCATGCGGTCATACTTACGATTCAGCATAGTTTGCGCACCTATCTCATCCATATGGAACTGTCCACTAGACAATGATGCACCATTTGGCTTCAAAGCACTCAAACTATGGCTGACATACATATGACGAGAGAAGTGGCAAGCCATATCAGACCACCAATGAGAAAGAAGATCGTAGTTGGAAGTAGAATTAATCGTCCAATAGATCTGTGGCGCCATGTAATCAATAGTATGCTCATTATACCATGCTAGAGGATCGGCATAGATACCATTGTATTGCCAATCGCTAGAAGGTGAAGGGCAAGGTTCCACTCCATATACCGGAGCAGATGTATTAGCTTTTCCTGCTACACCTGCAGGACCAATACCAAATTTCACCCAGGGTTTGATGGATTTGATGGTGCTATTGACCATACTAACCATGAGGTTATTTTGTGCACGACGCCAATCCGCACGCGACATCCCATTCGAAGTAGCTTGATACTGCTCATCATCGTACTCGTTTTTATAACCATCTTGATGGAAATAGTCATCAAAAATGATACCATCCACATCGTAGTTCTCTACGATATCCGCTACCACCTTACATATTTGCTCACGTACCTCTGGAAGCGAAGGATTCAGGATGGTGATACCACCGCAATCCACAAGCCATTCTGGATGAGTATTGTGATAATCCTTAGGATCATTCTTGCCATAAGTAGCGTCAGAACTTGCATAGCGATAAGGATTTAGCCATGCATGCACCTCAATACCCTTATAGTGTGCATATTCAATAATGATTTGCAGTGGGTCATAGTTCGGTGCTTTACCGCGTGTGCCAGTAAGATACTGACTCCAAGGTTCGTACTTGGAATTATACATCGCATCTGAGAAACCACGTACTTGGAAAAAGACTGCATTCATATTCGCCTCCGCTAGTGAATCAACCAAAGCATAAAGTGATTCTTTTTGCTTTTGTTGTTGGCTAGCAGTAGAAGCGTTATATGGATTTGGCCAGTCGATAGCCCACACGGTAGTAAGCCATGCACAACGGAACTCGCGCTTAGGGGGCAGTTGGTCATTGGTCTGTGCTTGGAGCGAAAGCACCAAGCACAAGCCAATAGCCAAAAGTGATATTTTACTGAGTAGCTTCATTAAAAGAGTTTAGAAGGGGTATTGTTAACTACAACGCCATAAATTTCCTTGGTAATCGCAGATACTTGCTCCACCTTGTCAGCAGCAAAGTCGTATTTGTAAATACCAGTAGGTGCGCATGTAGCATCATTATGGTTGTTGCGATATGCGAAGTAAGCGCAGTCGTTTACTTCGTCGTATGCGATTTGGCAAATAGCAGCAAACTCAGAAGTGTGACCCTCTTTAGCAGCGTAAGAACCGCCGGCCTTGTTAGGAACGAAACCTAAGGTGCCAAACAATTTCTTGTATGGAGCGAGGCCACCTGAAGTTGTAATCGCATTCATCTCATCAATAGTACATGCATAGAAGCCTTCTACGTTCGCACCAAATAGGGTGAAACAGATCTTTTTGCTCTTAGTAGAGTAAGCGAAAGATTTTGGCAAGAAAGTGGCACCATACAATGCACAACCCGCATCAGGTGATGTACCATTACCAGTAATTGCAGTGAGCAAAATATCTGAATTCTTCCAGCGGAAGATACCTTGACCATTGTAGTTCTTACACCAGTACCAAGTACCATCGATCTGACCGATGCTACCACCGATACAACCAAAGCTCCATGAATATGGAGAACCACCGTAGTAACCCAAAGTAGTGTGTTGTACGAAATATGGGAACTCGCTAGCGCTATATACGGCATTACGGGTAGATAGAGGCACCTTGATGACACCCGTGTTACGGTCTGTGAAGTAGAGGTCGTTATCCACGATGCAGCCATAGAATGGATCTTGGAAAGCAGGACCACCTGCGTTAGAGAGCATAGTCTCTACTTTAGAACCGTCCTTAGAGATAACAGAAATCTTACCATCACCACCACTAACTTGTGCGTCCTCATTTTGGAAATACCAAGCAGCACCAGCATCTAATACATAGAGTGAAGAATCTTTGAAGAGGAGGTTAAATGGGTGTTGACCAGAAGAAAGGCCTAGATCAAAAGGCATCACATCCATATCCTCTGGTTTGTCATTAATGAGCTTATACGCCATCAAGTGACCACCAACCTCTGCATAGTAGAGAGTAGGCACCTCTTTGTTGTATCCTACAGGCACATTGAGCACACCTTCTTCCAACATACGACCATCC
The DNA here is from genome assembly GCA_045532735.1 of Paludibacteraceae bacterium. GTDB lineage: Bacteria > Bacteroidota > Bacteroidia > Bacteroidales > Paludibacteraceae > Colicola. Next base: position 40,514 of record JAZSGL010000016.1, read on the forward strand.
ATAGTCACTTGGAGGCGAACAGTCTGTGAACCCACATTGCCGAAAGTCAATTCACCTGGAAGGCTATCGGTGGAGAACTCCACTTCTTCACCCGTAGCAACACTCTTAGTACGAGCAGGGAAAATCCACTTGTAGGTCAACTCACGATTCTTTGGGTTAGGAACCTCCAAGGAGAATGATACTTTAGAAGAAAGCACCTCACAAATACCACCCTCTACAGGATTGATCGAGAGCAAAGGTCTAATATCAGAAATCATGATGACCTGATTCTTAGTAAGACCATTGATGGTGAGTTTCACATTGTATGTACCTGCTTCATCATAGGCATGCAGAACTTCATTTCCAACGGCAGTTTTTCCATCACCGAAATCCCATACAGCTTCACCCTGAGTAGGAGAGGTATTCTTGAAAGTGATATCGGAATCAATGTAATAATCCAACTCATAATCACCTATAATACGATAAGTGAAAGACACAGGATCAACAGGCAAATTTTCTACCTCAGGCGTATTAGGAACACATGATGCAATTGCAATAGGTAGAAGCGCCAGCAAGAATATTTTCAAAAAATTACTTTTCATATTCGTATCTTTATTATTAATTATTGCTAATTAGCTGATTACTAAATTCAAAGAATTAGTTTACTACAATTTCCTTAGAAATAGTCTTACTATAAGTACCATTTACGTCAACAACATGCAACTCCGCATCGATCGAGTAGTTGCGTTTGTAAGATACATCATAATTACCTTCAGCATTGAGAATCAATTGCTCGAAAGTAACCATATCCCAGTAGTAATTCATTGAATCCATTACCCATGGTTGAACATTACCATCAGCATCCAATGGGAAGTGGTAATACTTAGCTACAGAAGAGTCTGGAGACACATTCCAGTTGTAAGAAGAGTCTGTGTAGAGTTTGAAATCCTCCATAAAGCCCAACTTAACATAATTATCACGATAAACTGCAAAAGTCATTTTCTCCTTGACTGCAGCCTTGAAGTTCTCCATATAATCTTCACCGAAATAGTTCACCATGCGATTAGCATCAAACTCAGAAGGTTGTACCCATGAAATAGGTGACAAAGTTCCACTCACAGGGAAAGCATCAGTAAAGGTGTATGCGTGCAATGAGTCGTTCCAAAACTCTTCTGAGTGAGGATAGTCAGAGATTTGTTGCAACTCGCGCTGCTTAGTCTTGATAGAGCTAGTCTCTGAATAGGTCAACCATGAGCAGGTAACTACCTTATCCACAGTTTGACTGAGACTATACCATACTTCAGAGTGGTCAATCTGCTCTGCCACAGAATAGTACTGCGTAGTGAATCCCATTTGACCACCTGCTTTAACTGCAGAACTTTCGATTTCCCAATAAGCCTCAGGACCTACGGCACCTGTGATTGTATCCTCATCGAAAAAATCATGCATTTCGCAGGATGCAAAAGCTACTACTAAAGCAGCCAATGCGAATATTTTAATTGTCTTTTTCATATCTTTTCTAAATATTAGCTACTTAACATTTATTTCCATGGAGTTGGGTCTGCACAAACCACCTTACCTGATTTGTCGTGTGCCCATATCAAACGTCTTTTAAGTACGTTGAAGTCAAGAATCTTCTCACCCGCAGCATTAGTAGTGTAGTAACCAATGCGGTCAAGCTCTTTCTTGTTGTACTTAGTTTCAGTCTCAGTATCAGCATTGAGTCGATTTACCCAAGCGTTAGGAGAAAGTTCCGCGTTAGTTCCATAGTCAGATGGTGTACACCAATAAGCCTCATAGAGGTTGTATGGACGACGGAGTTTGTACTCAGCATTAAAGTTCACTGAGTCTTGTTTGAATTGAGATGGTTTGCCATTGTGTACATTCTTCACATCATACACATAGATAGGAGTGCTAGAAACAGGGTGTATGTATGCGATACCATTCTTGCTAGAACTATAGTTGTAACGGCGCATATCAGTCCATTGCTCTGGTTGGAGATACATAGCCACATACTTTTGTTGCATTAGGTCAGAAATATCAAACTTGGTAGCACCAGAGAGCTTGATATTGAAGAAGCGTCTGTACTGATTTCTTAAGTCACCACCTCTAGAGCCTGACAAAATTTCAGCCTCAATCAAACCATAGCGCTCCATATTAAATTTGGTAGCTGCTTTAGTGGTCTCATATGCACCATTGATGTCGCCTGCCCAATACTGAGCCTCTGCCTTGATAAACATCAACTCCTCATGAGTAATGAGTGCGATGTAACCTGTATTTTGAGTATAAGGGTTGGTAAGCGCAGTAGAGGTAAGCAAGTCAGGATAGTTGGTTAATTTGAGTGACTGATCCATACCAATATTACTCTCTAAGTGCAACATAGCACCTACTTCAGAAGCGCGTTGCTCCATGATTCTTGCCGCACGAGGATCAAGAGCATAACCACGATTCTTCACAAAACGTCCGTCTATGCTACCCAATATACCATGCAAGAAGAAGGTTGTTGGGATAGAAGATGCCAATCGGTTATCGCGGCTCTCCCAAGAGTTGATCTTTGGTGCGAGAGGACCCCATGGGCAGTTAGACTCGGTAGGACCACCTGGGTAGTTATAGCGTGGCTCTTGCCAGCTAGGAGAGTTGAGGACAGCGTCCACCATCTCAACAATCTTGTTGCAATTAGCTACATTATTATCCCAGTTAGGCAATTTACGCAACCATAGACGAGCTTGGATTGCCTTACAGAATGTAGCCCACTTAGCCAAGTCACCAGCATAGATGCGATCCATTTTCTCGGTGATAGGCAAGTTGGTAGGACAATCCACCCACTCAGGATCGTTATAGAGACGGATTAGTTCCTCTGCCTCTTGGAACATCCAGTCATACACCTCTTGTTGTGAATCGTAAGCAGGAGAAGCTGCTTGATACACTTGTGAACGAGGCATATCACCAAAAGCATCAGTAGTCATCATGGTGGACATGAGCATTACCGTACGACCAATAAGGATCGCATTACGGTTACCGTTGAGTTCAGCAATCTCGTTCATCTTCTTAATGTTAGCACCAAGGTCATAGAAGTGACGACGCCACATTGGGTGACGGTTTACACCGAGAAACTCCCAACCTTGACTATATGGATAAGAACCAGTTTGGCTCTTGCCACTAGTGGTAAGTGCTTGCGAAAGATATACACCATACTCCGCGTGGTCATAGCATAATTGAGAAGCATAGAAGCATGCCACAGGTAATACTTGATCCACAGAAGTTGTGATAGGAGAATCCTTAGTAGTATTTACATCCAAGAAATCCTCACAACTAGTAAAGAACATCGCTCCAATGAGAGCTGGTATGATAAATAACTTTTTCATATTCGTTTAGTTATTATAGATTAGAATGAAGCAGTCAAGCTAAGATTGTAACTGCGTGTATTAGGAATTGGAGTGTTATCAATACCTGCAGAACCTGTACCACCTTGACCAGTAGATGCGTTGCAGACTGGATCAGTACCTGTATATTTGGTGAGTACAAATACATTGTTACAAGTAAAGTTGAGTTTCAAGCCCTTCAGCACTTTTTGTTGTTTCATGAGTTTTGCAAAGTCATAACCCAAGGTAACATAGCTGAGGCGAATGTAAGAACCGTCCTCGATGAAGTTAGTTGATACATTGTAGAAGTAGTTAACGATGGTTGTATAATCCAATGTAATAGGCTTAGTATTTGGAAGATAAACCACATTACCAGCATCATCTGTTGACTCCATCACACCATCGAACACCACTTGACGTCCACGATATTGCTCTAAGATTTTGTGGTTACCGCTTGAGATGAGGTTACGGCCTGTTACGTTAAGCACATCACCACCTAGACGACCGTCAAAGAGGAATGAGAATTGTACGCCATAAATATTCATACTTGAGTTCAAACCTGCTTGGAATTTCGCCTCACGATTACCAATTAACTCGTTCTTGTTAGGATTGATTTTTGGATAACCATTCTCATCTACAATCACTTGTCCTGCGGCATTGCGTTGGTAATCTTTACCGGTGAGCGCTGTAGTAGAACCACCTAGGTAAGCAGATGTAAAGACATCACCATATTGTGGACCGGTGATCTCGTGTACATCCTCTGGAAGACCAACTACCTTACCACGGTTAAGACCGAAGTTAAGACCTAGAGTCCAATTGAAGTTCTTACGTTTTAAAATATCTTGCTCCAATGTAAATTCCACACCTTGGTTGGTAATCACACCCTCGTTACGAGTTTGGAGAATATAACCAGAAGAAGGCGATACACGTACAGTCACGATTTGGTTGTCCACCTTGGTGTTATAGTAAGCCACATCAAGACGGGTCTTATTATCAAAGAACTTGATATCCATACCAATCTCCCATGAATATGACATCTCAGGAGCAAGGTCCATAGAAGCTGAAGACATAGTAGGGTCGATACCATAACCACCATCAGGATAGGTACCAAATTGCTTGAATCGACGGTCATAGAGATATGCAGGAGCATCCTTACCTACAACAGCATAGTTACCACGGAGTTTCCAGTAAGAGAACCAGTTATTCTTAGTTTCATTCAAACCAGGGATCAACTCAGAGAGAATAATACCACCCGTTACAGAAGGATAGAAGAATGGGTTGTTGTTAATAGTAGAAGACCAATCCCAACGACCTGTAACAGAGAGAGATGCCAAACCTTTGTAATCACCACGAATCTCACCAAAGTAACCAAAACGACGACGACCACTATGACCTAGAGTACGATCACTCAACTCCATATAGTCACGATTCGTATTGGACAAACTATATGTACCTGGAATAATGAAGTCACATCCATATACTGAAGTAGAGAAGCCTTCTGACATTTTGAGCTCAGCACCAGCCATCAAATCAATTGAGAAATCTTTTGGCAACTCAATCTTATAACTTGCATTAACACCAGCAGTAAAGAGTTGGCTACGACCAGTGGAAGCAGAGATAGCTCCCAAGCTAGAGTGGCTCATATTCTTGATATCATCGCTTGTCAAAATATAGTTATATGGGTACTCATTAATCAACCAGTCGGTATAATCTACATAAGACATAGAGTCTTTCAAGAATTGTGAATATTCTTTCTTGTAAGCAGCCAAAGCTTGGTCATATACTGCTTGGCAAGTAGGACATGAGTGACTGTTACCGCAATTAGGACATTTATTCTTTTCTGAGTCTGGAGCGGTAGGAATAGTAGGAGCAGTAGGTTTGCCTACAGAAGGACGCACATAAGTGTCATCCCAGCGTGGCACTGTATAACTCTCCGATGTAGTGTTCTTGATATCGTAACTAACACGACCTACGATTTGCAAGTTCTTAATAGGCTTGAGTGTCACACTACCATTAATCACATTACGAGTAGCTTTAGCTACACCACCATCATTGTAGATACCATACAGTGGACTAATAGGTGCATTATACTTCTCTACATCAGGCAAATAGCGGAAGCGTGGATAACCATCCTCTCGTTGATAATCTGTAATATCATCAGTGATAGGCCAGCTATATGCTGAGCTCACACCACTAGTAGAACGAGACTTGGTCTCACTCACATTGATGTTCATATTAAAGGTTACCCATTTAGCAGGAGAGAAAGAGGCCTTAATGAGAGCGCCGAAACGTTGCTTATAGTCCTCTGGGATAATACCCTCAGATTTAGACCAGTTAGCAGAAGCATATGCTTGGAACTTCTCGGTACCACCATTCACTGAGAAATCATACTTGTGATAGAAACCTGTCTTGAGGAAGTTACCAATATTGTCGTAAATTTGTTGACCTTCATTGAGCATAGGACCCCAACCACCAGATGTCTTTTCCTTATAAAATCCTTGAGAACCAGGGCCATAGGTAGATTGAAGTTCTGGCAAACGAGTTGGAGTATCCCATTGCCAACTACCATTAGCTTGTACTTTGATCTTACCAGCCTCACCTTGCTTAGTAGTAATCATGATGACACCATTGGCAGCATCTTGACCATACAAAGCAGCGGCAGCAGCACCCTTCAACACCGTGATATTCTCAATATCATTAGGGTTGATATCTGCTGCAGCAGAAGCACCACCATTCACTGGTACACCATCAAGAATGAACAAAGGCTCATTGCTTTGGCTATTATTCACAGATGAAATACCACGAATAATAATTTGGCTTCCAGAGTTAGGAGAACCACCCGCATTAGTCACAGACACACCGGCAATCTTACCTTGAAGAGAGTTAACAAAGTTAGAGTTTTGAGACTCATTAAGTGCATCACCACCAATGTTTTGCACAGCGAAGTTCAAGCGCTTTTTCTCTTGAACCACACCCATAGCGGTTACTACAACCTCTTCCATGGCGATGGCATCACCCTTTAGGGTAACATTCATCACACCGCCTGTAACCTTCAACTCTTGTGAAGTCAGACCTACATAACTAAACACGAGAACAGCGTCATTAGCCACTGTCAACTCATACATACCATCAAAATCGGTAATTGTACCGTTTGATGTTCCTTTCTCAAGCACAGAGGCACCGATTACTGGAAGTCCGTCCTCTGCCGAAATCACTGTACCTGTTACGGTTATGCTTGCCATTGTAGCAACTGAAACCATCAAACAGGTCAGAACAAAGAGTATTTTCTTCATAAATATCAGAATTAAATATTGTTTTTCTTTACTTATTTTCACGATAAGCATCCATAGCCTTCTTCACGCTTCCGTGCAAGAGCAATAGATCTTTGGCCTTGTCATACTCCAGACCAAGCTCGTCTACCAACATGCGTGTACCGCGATCAACGAGTTTCTTGTTAGAGAGTTGCATATTCACCATTTTATTACCTTTCACACGACCCATCTTGATCATTGTGATGGTAGTAATCATGTTGCAAACAAGTTTTTGCGCTGTTCCAGATTTGAGTCGAGTAGAACCAGTCACAAATTCAGGACCCACCAATGGTTCAATAGCAATCTCTGCTACTTGTCCAACTGGTGAACCAGGATTGCAAGACACAGATGCTGTCAAACAACCATACTCGCGTGCGCGCTCGAGCGCGCCAATTACATAAGGAGTAGTTCCGGAAGCAGCAATACCTACCACAGTGTCCAAAGTAGTAATATTATGCTCTAGCAACTCTTTCCAAGATTTCTCTGGATCATCTTCCGCATTCTCCACAGGATTTCGCAATGCATGATCACCACCCGCAATCAAACCAATCACGAATGATGGTGGCATACCGAAAGTAGGAGGAATCTCACTAGCATCCAACACACCTAGACGACCGCTAGTACCCGCACCCATATAGAAGATGCGACCGCCTTGTTTCATGCGCTCGACAATACCTTCTACCAGTTTCTCAATTTGAGGAATACACTCCTTGACAGCCAAAGCCACCTTTTGATCTTCCTCGTTCATCTCCACGAGCAATTGACCAACTGACTTCTGATCTAGATTGTCGTGCAATGAACTTTGTTCTGTAACTTTTGTAAAAGCCATATTTTTATTAGTATTTTTCATTTCTTTTCCCTCGATGTTCTCTCGGTGATCTCTCGGTAATAACCCGTCATAAACCCGTTAAGAACCCGTAATCAACAAGGAGAGAATAGGGTTATTACATTGTAGGAACTACATCTTTCTTGTGATACTCTTTCAAGCCCTCCATTGGACCTTGAAGAATCTTACCTACTTGGAAGCCATTGTCAGCCAACACCTTCTTGAGTACATCTTGGTAGTAATAAGCGATAGAACCAATAAACCCTACAGGAAGAGCAGGATATTGTGGCAAAATACGCTTTGCAAAGTAATCAAAGTGATCGTAAACGAGTTGTGCTATCAATGGGTTGTCCATGTTTTCTGAGCAGAATTTGCTCAATGAGGCTAAGTAACGATTAGGGAAAGGTTTACGATATACATTTTCAATTACATCTGCAGCTGTAATTCCATATTGAGTCAAGAACTTCTCCTTGAGCTCATCGCTGAGTTGGTTTTTCAAGAGATCAGCCACAAGGCGCTTACCAAGCACTGCACCGCTACCCTCATCACCAAGGATAAAGCCCAACGCTGGCACATTCTTTTCAATCTCTTTACCATTCCAAAGGCAAGAATTAGCACCCGTACCTAAAATACAAGCAACACCAGTTTCCTCTCCAAGCAAACCACACGCAGCACCTACCATATCTGAGTACACCTCGATCTTAGCGCCTTTAAAAACATCTTCCAACGCATACACTACTACTGGAATTTTCTCAGGAGTACAACCCGCGCCATAGAAGTAAACATTAGTAATCTTACCAGCCCACATCTCACCTGCCATCTTAGGCAACAACTGATTGTTTACGCTATTTTTGATAGCGTCAGACGTCTGCTGGAACGGATTGATACCATCCGTAAAATACTCGCTACAATGACCATTGGCTGCCATCAAGCACCAGTGAGTCTTTGTCGAACCTGAATCTGCAATTAAAATCATAATCGTATATCTTTTAGTTAATTTTTCACAAAACTTGGCGTACTACGCATAAAATAACTTGCAAAGGTAACTATTTTTTCTCACACGCGCAAGCGAAATGCGTATTTTATGTTGTAAAACATATAAAATCAAGATTTTTTTTATTTTTTTATGCAACCGTTTGCGGGTTTGCACAAAATAATGTAATTTTGCATTCGATTTAACATGGATTATTGTGTAATCACGCCAACAAGATTGAGTAAAAAAAATATAACTAACATAATTATGAGAAATAATCTTAGTCAAATGATTTCTCTTAGCAAAATTGAGGAGAAATTGTATCGTCCTGCAGACGCGTATGAGCAATCTCGCGTTACCCGTCTGGAACATGTGAGCACCACCATCGTAGAGAAGCCTCAAGATGGTATCGCCACTGTAGCTGAGCGCATAGCCAAGTTGATTAATCGTCGTAATGAGAATGGTCAAAAGACAGTTCTTTCATTGGCTTCTGGTCGATCCATGCGCGATCTATTTGTAGAGTTGGTTCGCCTGCACAAAGAAGAGGGTCTCAGTTTTAAAAACGTAGTTATCTTTGGCTCTTATGAATTCTACCCACTCGCTGACAAGAGTTTAGGTAGCATGGCGCAAATCCAAAACCAATTGCTAGACCACATTGACATCCTTCCTGAGAATGTACACACTTTCCCTGGTGACCTACCAAAAGAGACAATATTCACTTTCTGCGAAGAATACGAGAAAGCTATTGAAGCAGCAGGTGGCATTGATATTCAAGTACTTGGTATTGGTCAATGTGGTAATATCGCTGTAAATGAGCCAGGTACACAGCCTAACTCATCTACTCGCCTTGTAATCATGGATAGCAACTCACGCATGGACGCTAAGTCATTATTCGGCCACGCAACACAAGTGCCTACATGCGCCATCACATTGGGTATCGACACTATTCTCCAAGCTAAAGAGGTAATTCTTCTTGCCTTTGGTCAACACAAAGCTAGCATCGTGAAACAAGCTATCGAAGAGGTTGCCAATGCTGCTTGCCCTGCTTCTTACTTGCAATTACACAAGAACGCATCCTTCGTTATTGACCTTGAGGCTGCAGGCAAACTCACCCGCATCAACCACCCATGGAAAGTGACCAACTGCGAGTGGACTGACCAGCTCGTTCGCCGCGCTGTGGTATGGCTCTGCGAGCAAACCAAGAAGCCAATTCTCAAACTCACCAACAAAGACTATAACGATTACGGACTCAGCGAGCTCATCACTAAATATGACTCTGCATACAACTGCAATATCAAGGTTTTCAATGACCTCCAACACACCATCACCGGATGGCCAGGTGGCAAGCCAAATGCTGATGATACCAACCGTCCAGAGCGCGCTAATCCATTCCCAAAAGATATCGTAATCTTCTCTCCTCACCCAGATGATGACGTCATCTCAATGGGTGGTACTTTCCAACGCCTTATCAACCAAGGTCACAACGTGCACGTAGCATACGAGACTAGCGGTTGTATCGCCGTTTGCGACGAAGAGGTAGTACGCTTCATGGACTTTATGAAGGGATACAAACTCATGCATATGCCTGAGGATCAAGTAATTGACAAGAAGTACGACGAGTACATGCATTTCTTCAAGAACGAGAAAGTGGGCGACAACGACACCCGCGAGATTCTTAACCTCAAGGCGCTTATCCGCCGTGGTGAGGCTACCGCTGCTTGCCGCTACATGGGTCTTCCTACAGATCATATCCATTTCCTCAACTTGCCATTCTACGAGACTGGTACCATCAAGAAAGGTCCTCTCTCACAAGCAGATGTGGACATCGTGAAAGCTCTCCTCGAGAAGGTTAAACCACAAGAGATCTTTGCCGCTGGTGACCTCGCTGACCCTCACGGCACACACCGTGTATGTCTTGACGCTGTTTTGGCCGCTCTTGACGAACTCAAGCACACCGCTGCATGGGATGAGTGGTTGAAAGACTGCCGCATTTGGATGTACCGTGGTGCATGGATGGAGTGGGAGCTTGACCTTATCGAAATGGCTGTTCCTATGTCTCCAGAAGAGTTACGTTCTAAACGTAATGCTATCCTCCGCCACGCTAGCCAAATGGAGTCTGCACCATTCTTGGGCGACGATGAGCGTTTGTTCTGGCAACGTGCTGAGGACCGCAACCACGACACTGCGAAGATGTACTCCGACCTCGGACTAGCTGAGTATGAGGCTATCGAGGCGTTTGTACAATATCATATTTTGTAATCCCGACACCGGAGTCCGGACACCAAAAGAAAAAAGGAGTCTGGACACCGGATTCCGGACACTAAAAGAAAACAACCAAATTTATTTTTGAAACAATATGAAAAATATCACATGTTTTATTCCTTTCCAAAGTGAGGAACAAGTACAAGCTACCGTGGCTAACTTGAAGGCTCAAGAGCTCGTAGCAGACATTCATTTCTTGCACGGTGACATCCGCTCAACAGCTACTGTTCGCGAGATTGCTGAGAAAGCTAACACCGAGTACACTTTGATTTACACCAAGTACACCACCCTCTCATTCGTTCTCTTCGCGCTCGAGCGTATGGAGGCTCTTATTGAGGACACCAAGGCTGCTATGGTTTACGCAGACCACTTCAACCAAGTAGGTGAGGTTCGCACCAACGCTCCTGTTATCGACTACCAATTGGGTTCTATCCGCGATGACTTTGAGTTCGGTTCTGTTCTCTTCTATCGCACAAGCGCTGTGAAAGAG